>CAXTUQ010000092.1:329-7756 GCA_964247405.1 uncultured Acetobacteraceae bacterium | reverse complement strand
GCGTAGGCGTTCAGCCCGGCCGCGAGCGCCAGGCGGAAATGGTATTGCGGGTCGTAGGCCGCCGGGTTCGGCGCGAAGCTGCGGGCCGGGCCGTGCTCGAAACCCTGATCGACCGGCAGGATCACCATTTTGCCGGTGCCGGACA
Source organism: uncultured Acetobacteraceae bacterium (assembly GCA_964247405.1). Taxonomy (GTDB): domain Bacteria; phylum Pseudomonadota; class Alphaproteobacteria; order Acetobacterales; family Acetobacteraceae; genus CAHJXG01. The sequence goes on along the minus strand of CAXTUQ010000092.1, from coordinate 7,611 downwards.
GCCGGCCCTGCATCAGGATGCGGGCCAGGTTTGCCTTGGTCCCGGGATTGTCGCTCTCGTAGTTGCTCAGGATCGCTTTGACGGTCGATGTGACTTCCATGATGGCCCCCATCCGCTGCACGCTCTCGCGCGGCTTAGCCGATGGGCGCGCGCCTGTCACGCCAAGCCACGCGTCCAGCCGCCGCAAGGCCCCACGATCGTTCAAATCCAATGCTGTCGGCGGTTCCGCGAGCAACTGCGCACCCTGCGCCGCGGCCCGCTCGGCGATGTCGGCGAAGGCCGGGCCGGGCCGCAGGACGACCATGCGGCAGCCGAGGCTCAGCGCCTCCAACGCGCGGCCCGGCGCGTCGCCGCAGTCCAGCACGTCGGGCGGGTCAAGCCCTGGGAACTCGGCCCGCAACGCGGCAACCAGGGCGCGCCACCACGCCGTTCCGGCGTAGGACGGCGCACCCGGCGCGGAAAGCAAAGTGACCGGGCACCCGGGCCGCAGCGCCGCCTGTCCGTGCGGCAGGCCATGGATGATCACGGCCGGGGGGAGCGGCCGCGGATCGGTCTGAGGCAAGCCGCTCGCCACCTTTAAAGGATAACGGCGGTTTGCGTCAGGGTGACGCCTCCGCCGAAATCGGTCCTGACCGGTTCGAAGCGCCGCCCGCACAGCGTCAGCATGAGGGCCAGATTGCCGCTGTTGCCCGATTCGCAAAAATAATGAAATCTGTCACCGGACATTCCAACTCCCCGCCTTGCTCCGGATGCACGACCCTTCGCTTCTCGTAAGGTCCTTATGGCCCTGGCGTCATGCCGCGCGCACCTGCTGCGGCCAAGGTGGGGCAGCCGCAACCGATTTTAACATGCTTGACGTTCAAGCGGTTACACGCTTTCTGTTCAAGTCGGAACGAAGCCCCGGGACAGAGCCATGGACAACGACACCCAACCTGCCCAGATCGCACCTGCCCAGACTGCACCAGCCGGGGCCGCCCATCCCGCCGAGCGGCTGGAAGCAGCACTTGCGCGCATCGCCCGGCAGGCCAATGCGCCCGACCCGGTGGCAACCGAGGTCGCCGCCCGGCTCGACGGCCTGATCGCGCAACTGCGCAGCGCGCTCGAAAAGTAGGGATCGCGGTCATGGCCCAGCTCACGGTGAAGATCAACGGCTACGCCTACACCGTCGCCTGCGCGGACGGGCAGGAGCAGCACTTGCAGGCCATGGCCGAGCAGGTCGAGTCGCGGGTGGACCGGATCAGGGCGCTCGGCAGCCAGAGCGGCGAAGCGCGCCTGCTGGTGCAGGCCGCGCTGCTGATGGCGGACGAGCTGCATGACCTGAAGCTGGAGATGGCGGCGCTGCGCCGGGCCAGGCCGGTGGCGGCGGAGGACGGCGCGCTGAATGACCGCCTGTCGGCGCTGGCCGACCGCGCGGAGGAGATTGCAGCGACGCTGGAAAGGCACTAAGTAGGGCAGGCGGGGCTGCCCGGTGCGTCAGGTACTACACCCCCGGGGCCAATAAGCACTCCCTTGGGAGCTGGCTCTACTGTGATCTTGGTCACGGCAACCGGTGCCCACCTGCGTAAGCAGGCTTCGGGAGGGTGCGACGCCAACGGCCAGGGCGGCTCCGTATTCCTTTATGAGTGACATCAAGCAACAGCAGCGCGCCGCTGCCCTCGCCGCTCGCGCCGGACAGGACCCGGCGTTCGGCATGCACCTGGCCGGGCGGCTCCTGATGGCCTGGCGGTTCCGGCCCGGCTCGGTCATCGCCGGGTTCTGGCCTCTGGCTGGCGAGATCGACATCCGCCCGCTGCTGCTCGCCCTGGCTGGCCGGGGCCACCCGGTTGTGCTCCCCGTGACGCCGGCACGCCGCAACCCCCTAAGTTTTCAACGTTGGCGGCCCGGAGACATGCTGATCCGCGAACGGTTCGGCACGGTCCGACCCACGGGCGAACCGATGGCGCCCGACCTGCTGCTCGTGCCGCTGCTCGCCTTCGATGGCGAAGGCCGGCGCTTGGGCTACGGCGGCGGCTTCTACGACCGCACACTTGCCGGCCTGCCCGGACGCACCGCCATCGGCTGCGCCTTTGCCGCGCAGCGCGTGGACTGCGTGGCCGCGGACGTGCATGACGTCCCGCTCCAGGCCGTCGCGACCGAGCGCGGCCTCATGCTTCCGAAGGATTGACTATGCGGATCTTGTTCCTGGGCGACGTGGTCGGGCGGTCCGGCCGGGACGCCGTGGCCGCCGCCCTGCCGCGGCTGCGGGCCGGGCTGCTGGCGGACCTCGTGGTAGTGAACGGGGAGAATGCCAGCCATGGCTTCGGCCTGGCGCCCGAGATGGCGCAGGCCCTGTTCGCCGCGGGCGCCGACGTGATCACGCTCGGCAACCATTCCTGGGACCGGCGCGAGCTGATCCCCTTTATCGCGCAGGAGCCGCGGGTGATCCGTCCGCTGAACTTCCCGCCGGGCACGCCGGGCGCCGGGTCGTTCGTCGTGGCGCTGGCGGACGGGCGGCGGGCGCTGGTGCTGAACGCCATGGGCCGGCTGTTCATGGACGCGCTCGACTGCCCGTTCCGCGGCACGGCGGAATTGCTGACGCGCTTCAAGTTGGGCGCCAGCGTGTCGGCGGTCGTGGCCGATATCCACGCGGAGGCGACGAGCGAGAAGATGGCCTATGCCCATTCCTTCGACGGCGCCGTGTCGCTCGTGGTCGGAACCCACACGCATTGCCCTTCGGCCGACCACCAGATCCTGCCCGGCGGCACCGCGTTCCAGTCGGACGCCGGCATGTGCGGCGACTACGACAGCGTGATCGGCATGGCCAAGGAGGGCGCCGCCGCCCGGTTCTGGTCCAAGATGCCCGGCGAGCGGATGCAGCCGGCGGGCGGGGAGGCGACAGTGTGCGGGTTGTTCGTGGTGACGGATGATCGGACGGGGTTGGCGGTGAGCGTGGAGCCGGTGCGGCAGGGCGGGCGGCTGTCGCAGGCGATACCGACTTTTTAGGCCGTTTCAGGCGTTTCCTGACTCAACGTTCCGAGCGGAAGCGAATGCGCTTGGGTCAGCTTTCGCGACATGAGGCAGCTAGCAACTGCCTCCTTAACCGCTGTTCCAACCTTGGCGGTAGCTCGGATCAGAGTTCCGTCGAATGTCGGAAGGTGTTAGCCGCTTCTGCCCCTCCCGACATCCGGCCGTCCAATCGGCAGCAGCAAAGTTGTTAGTTAGATGTGACAAGGACGGGGCACATTTCGCAAATTTGGCGCTACGGTGCTGTGCCCACCAGAAAGCGCCATCCCGGAAGTTCCCTGGAGTAATGGCATTGAACCACGTCTCATATTCAATTCTATCACGATGACCGTCATCGAAAGAGAGCGATGTCTGTGGTTGGAGCGGTTGGGCCACTGTCGGATCGACTAAGGCAGGATGTGTGACGGTTTGGCCAGCGGCAACGCTTGTTGGATTGCTAGAATTTAAACCGTTGCTGATACTGAAAGGCGAGGGTATCGTTGATACTGAGCTAACCTCCGCTGCATAAAACAGCTTGACGCCTGCACCTAAGATGATCAAAGCTATAAAGTATGAGATATGAGTGTGCTTGGGCTTGTCTGGACTCAGTGAAAATGTAGGATAGTTCTCTCGTGTCATCTCAGACGCACTTTTCGATGTGGGTCGCGATCTCTCCTGATTCGAGAAATTAGTCTGCGTCACGTAGCTTAAACCGCTACCAGGTACACCGACGGTAGTTCGGATGCCTCTACTGCTCAAACTTAACCGGGCACCCCTCACTCCAACCGAGATGGACGGGCCTGAGCGGCTTACACCGAGCCTTACTCCCGGAATCAGCGTAACTGATCGGCGGAATCGGAAACCCATCATCTTACCATTTGTGGCGTATCCCACCCGACAACAACGTCGTTTTCTAGGTGCACACGCAATAAAAAACGATTGACACCTGTTTGTCCGTATTTGAGAGTGACTGACCGTTTGTTTTTGAAAACTTTGTTATCTATATCCATTGGCAATCCGAACATGCTAAGCACAACCTCACCTGTCATGCCCTGAGAAAGTTTTTTGCTTATAATTGCATTCACAATGCTTTCATCTTGATACTTCTCATTCAATTCACGGCGCCGATTAATGACGGCCTTTCGTTCGGACTCAGCCTTTACATTATTGCTGACTATGAAGCTGATCGCCAACGTAACTACAATAACAATTAAGCCCTGGAGAAATGTCACTTTAAGGATTGAGCTCAAGCCGAGAGCTAAAAGTGCGAGCGCGATAACGACGCCTTTCAAAATGTCCTCCCTCGACCTACGGTGTTTAGGCTCCGTGTCGTAGCCCCTGAGTAATCAACTGAAATTCATTACTTATACAAGTCATAAACCGTTGAGATGCCATTGCGTATGAATTGCATTTAAATCTTTCCAAAATTTGCCTTTAGCAAAGTCAAATTTCAGAAACGACGGGAGGCATGTGAAAACAAGGTGATTAAACAGATAGTGTAATCCGAGACATTGAGTAAATTTTTATTGTGACGCTCAGGCCTAGGGTGCCGGTTCGACGCATCAAAGCGCCTAAACCAAAACGCAGTGTCAAACGCGGGCAGGTTCCAACGCAGCCGCGTGCCTGCTAAACCATGTTTTAAGATTGATCAGGATCGAGTCGAGGCGATGGCCGGCCATAGCCAATTCAAGAACATCATGCACCGCAAGGGCGCGCAGGACGCCCGGCGCGCGCGCCAGTTCGCCAAGCTGATCCGCGAGATCACCGTCTCCGCCCGCATCGGCTTGCCCGATCCCGCCGCCAACCCGCGCCTTCGCGCCGCCATGGCCGAGGCCCGCGGCGCCAACATGCCGCGCGACACCATCGAGCGCGCGGTGAAGAAGGCGACCGGCGCCGCGGGCGGCGAGGACTACGTGGACGTGCGCTACGAGGGCTATGGCCCCGCCGGCGTCGCTGTAATCGTCGAGGCGCTGACCGACAACCGCAACCGCACCGCCTCCGACGTGCGCGCCGCGTTCAACAAGCACGGCGGCGCGCTGGGGGAAACCAACTCGGTCGCCTTCATGTTCACCCGCCTGGGCGTCATCCAGTACCCGCCGGATGCCGCCACCGCCGACGCCATGCTGGAAGCCGCCATCGATGCCGGGGCCGACAACGTCGAAAGCGGGCCGGAGGGGCACGAAGTCACCTGCGCACCCGACGATTGGCAGGCGGTGCGTGACGCCCTGGAAGCCCGGTTCGGCCCGCCCGCCGTCGCCCGCCTCGATTGGCGGCCCGGCACGACGGTGACGCTCGACGAGGACCGCGCCGCCAATCTGCTCAAGCTGATCGACGCGCTGGAGGACAACGACGACGTGCAGAACGTTTATGCCAACTTCGAGATCCCGGACGCCGTGCTGCAGGCGCTGTCGGCCTGATGGCGGGCGCGCGCTTGATGGGGATCGACCCCGGGCTGCGCTTCACCGGCTGGGGCGTGATCGACGTGCACGGCAACCGGCTGCGCCACGTCGCCGACGGCGTGATCGCCACCGACAACACCGACAGCGTGCCGCACCGCCTGAAATTCCTGCACGACGCGCTCACCCTGCTGTTCCGGGAGCACCGTCCGGACGAGGCGGCGGTCGAGGAAACCTACGTGAACCGCAACGGCACCGCGACGCTGAAGCTCGGCTATGCCCGCGGCGTGGCGCTGCTGGCGCCAGCGATGGCGGGCATCCTGGTCTCGGAATACGGCGCAATGGGCGTGAAGCAGGCCGTCGTCGGCACCGGGGGCGCCACCAAGGAGCAGGTGGCGCTCATGGTCCGCCGCCTGCTGCCCGGCGCCGCGCTGCGCCGGGCGGACGCCGCCGACGCGCTGGCCGTCGCGATCTGCCATGCCCACCACCGCGCCACCCGGCTCCGCGTCGTCGCCGGCACGGTCATGGCGTGATCGCGCTGCTCAACGGCCGGGTCGATGCGCTGGACGCCGGGAGCTGCATCATCGACGTGAACGGCGTGGGCTACCTGGTGCAGGCCTCCACCCGGACCCTTGCGGCGCTGCCGCCCGCGCCGGCGGTGGCGCGCGTGCTGGTCGAGACGCACGTGCGGGACGACGCCATCGTGCTCTACGGCTTTGCCGACCCGGCAGAGCGCGAATGGTTCCGCCTGCTGCTCACCATCCAGGGCGTCGGCGCCAAGGTCGCGCTGAACATCCTGTCCGTGCTGTCGCCGCACGACCTGATCAACGCTATTGCCGCCGGCGACCGGGCCAGCCTGACCCGCGCGCCCGGCGTCGGCGCCAAGCTCGCGATCCGGCTGCTGAGCGAGCTTCGCGACAAAGCGGGCACCATGCCGACCGGACCTGGCTTTGTCGTCCCGGCCGCGCCCGAGGGCGGCACGGAGGCGGACGCGCTCTCCGCCCTGGTCAACATCGGCTACCGCCGGTCGGAGGCCTATCCCGTCGTGGTGCGGATCATGGCCGGGCTGGGCGAAGGCGCCGGGCTTGACCAGGTGATCCGCGACAGCCTGCGGGAGCTGGCGATCAAATGAGTGTCGCACCGGAGGTGCGCCGATGAGCGATGACCGCACAATCGACCCCGCGCGCGGGGAGGACGACGCCGGGGAGGCGAGCCTCCGCCCGCAGACGCTCGCCGAGTTCATCGGCCAGAAGGCGAGCCGGGAGAACCTGCGCATCTTCATCCAGGCCGCGCGCGGCCGGGCGGAGGCGATGGACCATGTGCTGCTGCACGGGCCACCAGGCCTCGGCAAGACGACGCTGGCGCAGATCGTGGCGCGGGAGCTGGGCGTTGGGTTCCGCGCGACCTCCGGCCCGGTGATCCAGCGCGCCGGCGACCTCGCCGCCATCCTCACCAACCTGCAGCCGCGCGACGTGCTGTTCATCGACGAGATCCACCGGCTGCAGCCTGCCATCGAGGAGGTGTTGTACCCCGCGATGGAGGATTTCCAGCTCGACCTCATCATCGGCGAAGGCCCGGCGGCGCGCAGCGTGCGGATCGACCTGTCGCCGTTCACCTTGGTGGGCGCCACGACGCGCGCCGGGCTGCTGGCGACGCCGCTGCGCGACCGCTTCGGCATCCCGCTGCGGCTCATCTTCTATACCTATGCCGAACTCGAACTGATCGTGGCGCGCGGCGCGGAGAAGCTCGGCTTCAACCTGACTGCGGAAGGGGCGGCGGAGATCGCGCGCCGGTCCCGCGGCACGCCGCGCATCGCCGGGCGCCTGCTGCGCCGGGTGCGGGACTTCGCGACCGTCGCGGGGCAGGACCCGGTGGACCGCGCGATGGCCGACGCGGCGCTGACC
>CAXTUQ010000092.1:0-319 GCA_964247405.1 uncultured Acetobacteraceae bacterium | reverse complement strand
GGCTGGAGGTGGACCGCCTGGGCCTCGACGCCATGGACCGCCGCTACCTGCGCCGCATCGCCGAGCACCACGCGGGCGGCCCGGTCGGAGTCGAGACCCTGGCCGCCGCCTTGGCCGAGGCGCGCGACACGCTGGAGGACGTGATCGAACCCTACTTGATCCAGGAAGGCATGATCCTCCGCACCAGCCGTGGGCGGATGCTGGGGGAGGCGGGGTGGCGCCACCTGGGCCTGGCACCTCCGAGCAACCAGCCGCAATTCGACCTGCTGCGCGACCACGCCGCCGACCTGGCACCCCCGGAGTGACAGATAACCGCCTG
>CAXTUQ010000091.1:0-13988 GCA_964247405.1 uncultured Acetobacteraceae bacterium | reverse complement strand
GTTGAGTCATAGGCAGGAAGGGGGCGGGCTGCGGGCGCGGGGGCTGCGGCACGCCCATGCCGGACCGTTCGACCTCGACCTGCCGCCGGGCGCTTGCCTCGCGATCACCGGGCCGTCCGGGTCGGGCAAGAGCCTGTTGCTGCGCATGGTGGCGGATCTCGATCCGCATGAGGGCGACGCGTGGCTTGACGATGTGGACCGGAGCACGCTGCCCGGCCCGGACTGGCGGCGCCGGGTCGCATACGCGCCGGCGGAGCCGGGCTGGTGGCTGGACCGGGTCGGCGAGCATTTCCCGGCGCCCAGTCCGGACGCCGGGCGGCTGGGCCTTCCGCCGGACATGTGGGACCGGGCGGTGGCGGCGTGCTCGACCGGGGAGCGGGCGCGGTTGGCCCTGCTGCGCGCGCTCGCGGCGGGACCGGCCGTGCTGCTGCTGGACGAGCCGACCGGGGCGCTCGACCACGACGCGACGCTGGCGGTCGAAGCCCTGCTCGCGGACCGTATGATGGCGGGGTTGGGCTTGGTGCTGGTCACGCATGATGCGGCGCAGGCGGATCGGCTGGGCACGGTGCGGCGGCGCATGGCGGGCGGGCGGCTCGCGTGAACGCCATCGTGCTGCAGCCCGGCGATCTTGTGGTCGCCGCGGTGCTCCTCGTGATGGACGGCGCGCTGTCGATTGTGCTGGGTCTTGGGCTGCATCGCGCCATGCTGGTGGCGACGACGCGCATGGTCGTGCAATTGCTGCTGATCGGCATCGTGCTGCGTACGGTGTTCCAATCGGAATCGGCCGTGGCGACGCTCGGCATCGTAACGGTGATGACGCTGGTGGCGATCCGGGAAGGGGCCGCACGGCCACGGCACCGGCTCGCGCGGTTCGGCAACTACGCAGTCGCGGGGCTGGCGGTCGGCGCATCGACCGTGCTCGCGGCGCTGCTGGCGCTGACCACGGCGCTGCGGCCGGAACCCTGGTGGAATCCGCGCTACGCCATTCCAGTGACGGGAATCGTGCTCGGCAACGCGTTCGGCACGGCGAGCCTCACGCTTGACAGCATGCTGGGCGGCGCCGCGGCGGCGCGCGCGGGGATCGAGGCGCAGTTGACGCTCGGCCAGTCCTTCGCGGCGGCGACCCGGCCGTTGGTGGCCGACGCGATCCGGCGCGGGCTGATGCCGGTGCTGAACCAGATGGCGGCGGCCGGGCTGGTCACGTTGCCGGGCACCATGACGGGGCAGATCCTGGCCGGGCTCAACCCGATTGAGGCGGTGAAATACCAGATCCTGCTCATGCTGCTGCTGGCTGGGGCGTGCGGCCTGGCGGCGATCATCACAGCGCGCATGGCGTCACGGCGGCTGACCGACGACCGGCAGCGGCTGCGGCTCGACCGGCTGACAGCGTAAAGCTGCGGCCCCGGGCTATGCCTGGAGCAGCGCCAGGGCGATGGCCCGCCATTCCGCGTCAAGCGGCCCGGTGGCGGCCGGCTTGCCCGCCCGGCGATACCAGTAGCCGGCGTTCTCCCCATCGCCCTCCACGCGATGCAGGTAGGCATGCACCCAGGCGGCAGGTGCGCCGTCATCGGCCTGGGCGGCTTCGTGGGCCTTGTTCCAATCGTCGCGTGCGGCCCACCAAAGCGCCTCGATGGCGGCGCCCCCATCGGGCGGCTTGGACGCGGCGCGGAGGTCGTCTGGGGTCATGTTTCTGCCTTTGCTTGTGAAACGATCGCCGGGGGTCGCGCCCGGTGACGTTCCCGTTATTTGTGACCAAAGCACGGTTGACCCGCGTTCACCAGCGGCTCATTGCCACGATATGTTCCGTATGTTCCGACGCTTTGAACGCCTGATCGACCCCACCCGCACGCCCGTCGAGACGCCGCCGCCGCAAGGGCTGCTGGCGTTCTTCTGGCACTATGCCCGGCAGGTGCGCGGCCCCGTCGCCGGGCTGTTCGTGGGCGGGCTGTTCGTGGCGCTGCTGGACGCCTCGATCCCGATCTGCATCGGCCGGGTCGCCGGGCTGGTCGCGACGCTGCCGCCGGGCGGCCGGCTGCGGGACCAATGGCCGCAACTGGCGGTCATGGGCCTGATCGTGCTGGTGCTGCGGCCCTGCATGGTCGCCACGCAGGCCATGCTGGTGAACCAGGCGATCAATCCCGGCTTCAGCAACCTGATCCGCTGGCAAAGCCATTGGAACGTCGTGCGGCAGTCGTGGACGTTCTTCCAGAACGACTTCGCCGGGCGCATCGCCAACCGCGTGCTGCAGACCGGCCCGGCGCTTCGTGAGGTGATCGTCAGCGCGGTCGATTCCGTCTGGTACATCGTGGTCGTGGGCGGCAGCGCCGTGACCGTGCTGGCCTCGACCGACTACCGGCTGGCGCTGCCGATCCTCGCTTGGTTCGCGACCTACGCGGTGCTGCTGCGCGCCTTCGTGCCCCGGCTGCGGGACCGGTCGCGCCATGTGGCCGAGGTGCGGTCGGGCCTCACTGGGCGCATCGTCGATGCCTACACCAACATCCTGACCGTCAAGCTGTTCGCCAAGCCGCGGGACGAGGACGCGTTCGTGCGTGAGTCGGTCGATGAGCACACCGCGGCGTTCCGCGCGCAAACCCGGATGATCTCGACGCTGATCCTGTCGCTGACCGCGATGAACGCGGTTCTGCTGGTCGGCATGGCGGCGCTCGCGATCACGCTGTGGTCACAGGGGCGCATCGCGGTCGGGCTGGTCGCGACGGCGATGGCGCTGGCGTGGCAGATCACCAACACCGCCGGCTGGGTCGCCCGTAGCGTCACCGCCATTTTCGAGAATGTCGGCATCGTGCAGGACGGCATGCGCTCCATCGCCGTGCCGCGGCAGATGCCGGACCGGCCCGGCGCCACGGCGTTGCAGCTTTTGGCCGGCGAAATCCACTTCGAAGGCGTCCAGTTCGGCTATGGCGCGACCCGCGGCGTGCTGCATGGGATCGACCTCGCCGTGGCGCCGGGCGAGCGGATCGGCTTGGTCGGCGCGTCCGGCGCGGGCAAGTCCACCCTGGTGAACCTGCTGCTCGGCTTCTACACGCCGGAGGCCGGGCGCATCCTGATCGACGGCCAGGACATCGCCGGCGTGACCCAGGAAACCCTGCGGGCGGAGATCGCCATGGTGACGCAGGACACGTCGCTGCTGCACCGCTCCATCCGCGACAACATCCGCTACGGCCGCCCCACCGCGACGCAGGCCGAGGTGGAGGCGGCGGCCCGGCGGGCGCAGGCGCACGACTTCATCCTGCAACTGGAGGATTGGCAAGGCCGACGCGGCTACGAGGCGCATGTGGGGGAGCGCGGGGTGAAGCTGTCCGGCGGGCAGCGGCAGCGGGTCGCCATCGCCCGCGTGATCCTGAAAGACGCGCCGATCCTGGTGCTGGACGAGGCGACCTCGGCGCTCGACAGCGAGGTGGAGGCGGCGATCCAGGAGCAGCTCGACGCCTTGATGCAGGGGCGCACGGTGATCGCCATCGCGCACCGGCTCTCGACCATCGCCCGCATGGACCGGCTGCTGCTTTTGGATCAGGGGCGCATCGTGGAGCAGGGCACCCATGCCGACCTGCTGGCCCGCGGCGGCGCCTACGCCCGGGCCTGGACCCGGCAGTCCCTGGGGTTCGAGGCGGCCGCGTAGCCTTATTGCAGGAAGCCCCATCGGGCGACGGCCGGCTCCGCCGCCGCCCATTTCCAGCGCGTGGCCTGCCGGCACAGCGAGGTCGTGAACAGGCTGGGCCGGTCGCCGTCCGCGACCGAGAACACGACTTCCCGGCAGGTGGCGAGCGGCGTCGTGAACTCCCGCACGACGGCGAGGTCGCCGTTCTCGTTGCCGATTGGGATGCTGTGCCGGATTTGCCAAGGCCGGGTCTCGCCGACCGGGGCGCTGCCCGCGGCGTCGGCGATGGCGTCCTGCTCGCCCTCCTGCCGGCTGAGGACGACGTACCGACGCACCTCTTCCACCCCGGCGCGGACGCCGAGGCCGACGATGAAGCCGACCGCCGGGTTGGCCGTGACGATGCCCGCCCCGCCGCCCGCGGCGAGGCCGGACACATCCGACACCGCCGCGCAGCCGCCCAGCAGCGCCACGCCCAGCGCCGCCGGAAGCAGGCGGATCATTGCAGCGGACCCCAGCGCCCCGTCGCCGGCTCGGCTGAGGCCCAGCGCCAGGTCTTGCCGTCCTGGCAAATCGTCGCGGTGTAGAACGCGCGCCGCGGTCCCCCCTGGCGCGTGGCGGTGTCCACGCTGAAGACGATCTCCTTGCACTGGAACGCCCCGGCGCCGAAGGCGCGGCTGACGACCACCTGGCCGGCCTCGTCGTTCTCGATCGGCAGCGTGTGGCGAATGGACCAGGTTTGCAGGGTGCCGGGTTCGAGCGGCCCGGCGGCTTGGGCGATGGCGTCCTGCTCGTTGCCGTGGACGCGGCGCGTCGCGAATTTCAGGCCCTCGCTGGCAATCGAACGCACCCCGAGGCCGATTGCGGCAGCGCCGGCGGCGGATCGGGTGACGGCCGACGCGGCCCCGGCGCCCGCGATGCCTGCCACGTCCGCCGTGCCTTCGGTCAGCAGCGAGCCGCATCCCGACAGGGTCAGCAGGCTTGCCGCCATAACCAAGGAACACCTGCGCTGTCGCGGGAATCGCTGCATGTCATTCCATAGGTCACGTCGACCCATGGCAGAACCAGATGCGGCCTATCCGGTCAACCCCCGCTGGCCCCGTAGCATCGGACCTGCGGTCAGCGGCTCTACCAGAGTTGGCGTTGCAGGACCCGCGCCTCGGGGATCGCCTCCAACCGCAAGCCGCACTCGAACAGGCTGCCATCACGCCAGACTTGCAGGCGCATGACCTCGCCGAGCGCGCGGGCGGAGACCGCCGCGGTGATGTCGTGCCGGCGCTTGGTGAGGCGCCCGTCGATGGACAGGATGATGTCGCCCACCAGGAGCTTGGCGCGCTCGGCCGGGCTGTGGGCGGCGACGCTCTTGAGCACGCGGCCTTCCTGGACGGTGCCGGGCACGGTCTTATGCTCGGTCCGCACGCCGAGCCAGACCTGGGATGCCGGCGTGGAGGACGGGGGCGAAGATGGGGGCGGCGTGATGCTGTCCGCCAAAGGCCGGTTGGGCCGCTGGAGCGCAGGGCCGGGCTGGCCCCACCCGGCGGCCTGCTCGGCCCGCTGCAGCGCCAGGGCGTTCATCGCCTCCTTCGCCATGGTATGCAGGACCGCAAGCGTCGCGTCCTCGATGCGGGAGGGCTTGTGATCCATGACGCACAGCGTGCCAAGGGCGTAGCCGTCGTCATCGACCAGGCAGACCCCGGCATAGAACCGGACGTGCGGCGCCCCCAGGACGTGCGGATGGCCTTGGAACCGCGAGTCCGCCAGCGTGTCTGGAACCACCATGGCATGAGACGGGTCGGCGATGGCGTGGTTGCAGAAGGCCAGCGAGCGCGGCATCTGCTGGATGTCGGTGCCGAACGCGGCCTTGATCGATTGGTGGTCCCGGCCGATCAGCGAGATCATCGCAATGGGCGCCTGGGCCAGGTGGGCCGCCATGCGGACCAGGGTGTTGAACGGCTCCCCAGCCGGCGACTCGGCGAGCGAGTACGAGTTCAGCGCCGCGATCCGCGCCGCCTCCATCACCACGCGAAGCGCCGGCGGACGGTCAATGCCGGGCATGGCGGTCCCAGTGTTCCGGAGGCAGCCGCGATCTGTCCAAATTCCACCCTAAGCCTATGCCGTCTCGCATTACGTTGTATTTGCGCACCTGATCTTCAAACGAAATGTTAATCGGTTTGGCCGGATGATGCCAGCATTTGCTTGCCTCTCCGTCGCGGCATCGTGCCGCCCCGGCAAGGCGCGTCGGAAAAGGGATGACGCCCGCCGTGTGCGGCTTTAGAATAAAGCAGTGAACATCCTCGCCCCCGCCAAGGCACGGTTGCAGATCGAGGTCGTGCACGACCTCGTGTGTCCCTGGTGCTACCTGGGCGTCCGGCGGCTGTTCCGGACGATGCGGCGGCGCCCTGACCTGATCTTCGAGCTGGCCTGGCGGCCGTTCCTGCTCAATCCCGACATGCCGCGCTCCGGGATGTCGAGGACCGACTACGTGATCCGCAAGTTCGGCGGCGAGGACCGTGCCCGGCGCCTGTACGGGACGATCACCGAGATCGGCAGCACGGAGGGCGTTGCGTTCCGCTTCGACCGCATCCGCCGCACCCCGAGCAGCGTCGATGCCCATCGCTTGGTACGGCTTGCCTCCCGTTACAACCGGGGCCAGGAGGTGGTGGAGGCGCTGTTCGCCGCGCATTTCTCGGACGGCCACGATATCGGCGACCTCGGCGTGCTGCGCGCCGTGGGCCTGTCCTGCGGCCTTGATCCGGCGGAGGTGCTGGCGTTCCTGCACGGCGATTATGAGGTGGATGCCGTCCATGCCGACAACCTGCGGGCGCACCGCTTGGGGATCAACGGCGTGCCATGCTTCGTCGTCGCCGGACGCCACGCGATTGCCGGCGCGCAAGAGCCGGAGGTGATCGAGCGACTGCTGGACATCGCCGCCATCGACACCGCCGAGTCCTGAGCGCCAACGCGCCGTTCGCGCTGATATGCATAATCCTGCAATGATAATCAGGTGAGATACGCGCAACACGGCGGCTGCCCGCCCTTCGAGGTCTGCCATGTTCTCCACGGTTCGTGCCGCGCTCCTGGCGGCTCTGTCCACGGTCGGCGTGATGCCTGCCAGGGCGGCCGATGTCACTCCGGCTCAAGGCGATGCGTTGCAGTCGCAGATGCGAAGCTGGCTGCAGGGCATGCTGGGACCCGACATCGGCCCCGCGGCGCAGGTCAGGCCGGAGGGCGACCACTACCGCATCGAGCTTCCGCTCGGGATGCCACATGCTGGCCAGCCCAGCCCGGTGACGCTCTCCGCCTCTGCCCGACCCATAGACGACGGTCGCTGGACGTTTGAGGGTCCCGAACTCCCCTCACCTGCCCGTTTCACGCTGAACCTGCCGGCGCCCTCAAGGAACAGGACGGCGCCGGGATTTCCCAATCCCGTCGAATACACGATCACCGCAGGCAGCCAGGATAGCCGGGGCACGTATGATCCCAGCTTCGCCATGCCGTCCACGTTCACGAGCAACGGCCGGGACATCCAGGTCCGGGCGCAGAGCGCGTCAATCGATCAGATCACCAAGATCGGACAGTCCTTCAACACCAGCACGCTTCGCCCATCCGGCATCGACCGGGCGGATCTCATGGGAGAGAACACAACGGAGGGCTACGCCTCCGTATCCCGGTCTCAAGATGGCCAGCCGATTGAGCTCTCGGCGCAGCATGCGCAGGGCACCATTGAGATCAGCGCCCTTTCCCGGGACCGGGCGGCAACAATGCTCCCTGCGGTCGTCCGCGTCGCCAGCAGCCTTTTGGTAGGGGTGCCGAGTTCTGGCACCGCTCCGGCAACGAGCTCGATGGTTGATCTGCAACTGCTGCGCACCATCCTGCAATCGTTGCACGGCTTGGCGTCCGAGTTCGCCATGAGCCAGACGTTCGACGGCGTTGCCCTGCGCTCCGGAACCCATGGCGGCGCGGCGAGCCAGTTCCGGATCGGCATGGAAGCCAAGTCGGATGGCGGCCTGCTGCAGGCATCGATGGATCTGGGCCTTGACGGCTTCGTCCTGTCCGACCCGGCGCTTGGCGCGATGGCGGACCTGCTGCCAACAAAGGTCGCGCTCCGCCCCGTGCTGACGGGGATCTCCACCAATGAGGTCCTGCGATGGCTCGATGCGATGGGCGATGCGAAAAACGGCGCCCGCCCACCCGGCGTCGCGACACTGTTCCGGCGTGTCGGCGCAAGCGCCGGGTTGGAAAGCTTCGCCATCGATGTCGGCAGCGCGAATTTCACCGGCAGCGGCAAGCTGACGACCATCTCGGGCGGCGACCTGGCCGGTCAGGCGCAAATCACCGCGAGCAACTTCGACGACCTGATCGCCCGTGTTAACGCCGTCCCCGGGTTGGCCGGCGCGCTGCCAGCGTTCATCTTCGCCAAAGGGATCAGCCAAACCGTCGAGGGCCGCCTGGTTTGGAACCTCGCTTACCGCGACAACAAGCTGCTGGTAAACGGCACCGACCTGTCGGCTATGACGGACCGACCGCCGGTCCGAAGCAACCCAGGCCCGAACGACCGCTGAGGCTAAGCATCATTCTGCGGAGCGCGTCCGCGCGCAGCAGGCAAAATGATGCGTCTATCAAGGAAGCCTAAGCAGGCATTCGTGGCACCAGCTACGAATGCCTGCTTAGGCCGCCTGTGCGGCTTGGGCTGCGATCCGGTTGAGGTTTGCCAGCACGTCACGCCCCAGGCTCATGCGCTCGGCGACGCCCATCTCTTTCACCACCGAAAGCTTGTGGTCCGGGCGCAGCCGGATCGTCCCCTTGCGGGTGTTCAGCCAGGCGATCAGCCCGGCCGGGTTGCGGAACGCGTTGCCGCGGAAGCCGATCACCATGCCCTTTGGCCCGGCCTCCACCTTCTCCACCCCCGCCTCCCGGCACAGCCGCTTCAGCGTCACCACCTGCAGCAGGTTATCGACCTCCACGGGCAACGGGCCGAAGCGGTCCACCAGTTCGGCCGCCATCGCCTGCGTTTCCGCATCCGATGCCAGCGCGCCGATGCGCCGGTACAGGCCGAGGCGCACCGGCAGGTCGCGCACGTAGTCCTCCGGAATCAGCACCGGCAGGCCGAGTTGGATGTTCGGCGTCCAGTCGCGGTCCTCCGTGCGCTTGCGGCCCCGCTCGGCCCGCATCTCCGCCACGGCGTCCTCCAGCATCTGCTGATACAGCTCGATGCCGACCTCGCGGATGTGGCCCGACTGCTCGTCCCCCAGCAGGTTGCCGGCGCCGCGGATGTCCAGATCGTGCGACGCGAGGGTGAAGCCGGCGCCCAAATTGTCCAGCGTCTGCATCACGTCCAGCCGCTTTTCCGCCGCTGCCGAAAGCCGGTAGTTCTGCGGCCAGGTCAGGTAAGCGTAGCCGCGCTGCTTGCCGCGCCCCACCCGGCCGCGAAGCTGGTAAAGCTGTCCCAGCCCGAACATGTCGGCCCGATGGATGATCAGCGTGTTGACCGCCGGCATGTCGAGGCCGCTCTCGACGATGTTGGTGGACAGCAGGATGTCGTACTTGCCGTCGCCGAACTCGGTCATCACCCGCTCCAGCTCGGTCGGTGCCAGGCGCCCATGCGCCTCGATGGTGCGGGCCTCCGGGACGATCTCACGCAGGCGGTCGGCCATGCGCGCCATGTCCTCGATCCGCGGCACGACGCAGAAGATCTGACCGCCGCGGAAGCGTTCCCGCTGCACCGCCTCCCGCACCACCACGCTGTCGAACGGCGAGATGAAGGTGCGGACCGCCAGCCGGTCCACCGGGGGCGTCGCGATCAGGCTCATCTCCCGCACGCCGGTCAGCGCCAGTTGCAGCGTGCGCGGGATCGGCGTCGCGGTGAGCGTCAGCACATGCACGTCGGCCTTGAGCTGCTTCAGCTTTTCCTTGTGTGACACGCCGAAGTGCTGCTCCTCGTCCACGATCAGCAGCTCGAGGTCGGCGAACTCGATGCCCTTGGCCAGCAAGGCGTGGGTGCCGACGACGATGTTGACGCTGCCGTCCTTGAGGCCGCGCTTGGTTTCCGCCGCCTCCTTGGCCGTCACCATGCGGGACAACTGGCCGATCTTCACCGGCAGCCCGGTGAAGCGCGCGTTGAACGTCCGGTGATGCTGCCGGGCCAGCAGCGTAGTCGGCACGACGACGGCGACCTGCGCGCCGGACATCGCGGCGACGAAGGCGGCACGGAGCGCCACCTCCGTTTTGCCGAAGCCCACGTCGCCGCAGATCAGCCGGTCCATCGGGCGGCCGACGGCCATGTCCTCCAGCACGTCGCTGATCGCACGCGCCTGGTCGTCGGTCTCGGCGAAGGGAAAGCGGGCGCAGAACTCGTCCCAGCTTCCCTCGGCCGGGGCCAGGCTCGCGGCCTCCCGCACGCGCCGGGCGGCGGCGGTGCGGATCAGCTCGCCGGCCATGTCGCGGATGCGCTGCTTCATGCGCGCCTTGCGGGTCTGCCACCCGGCGCCGCCGAGCTTGTCGAGCGCCACCCCGTCGCCCTCGCTGCCGAAGCGGCTCAGCAGCTCGATGTTCTCGACTGGCAGATACAGCTTCTCGCTGCCGTCGTAGATCAGGCGCAGGCAGTCGTGCGGCGCCGGGCCGACGCGCAAGGTTTCGAGACCGTCATAGCGGCCGATGCCGTATTCCTGGTGCACGACCAGGTCGCCCTCGGCGATCTCGGTCGCCTCGGCGATGAACTGGTCGGCACGCTTGCGGCGCCGCGGCGGGCGACTGATGCGCTCCCCCAGCAAATCCTGCTCGCTGACCACGCTGACCGGCCCGGCGACGAAGCCGCGCTCCAGTCCCAGGGTGACGACGGCCGTGACGTCGATGGGCAGGGCCTGCACGGCTTTCCAGGTGTCCACCTGCTCGGCCTTGAAGCCGTTCTCGCGCAGCAGGTGGGCCAAGCGCTCGCGGGAGCCGCGGGTCCAAGCGGCGACGGCCGTGCGCCGTTTCTGCCCGGCCCAGGCCGCGGCCTGCTCGCGCAATTGGTGGAAAACGTTCTCCCCGGTCGCGGCGCCCGCCTTGGTGAACACGTAGCCCGGCCGGCCGCCGGCATCGACGCCGTCCGCGCCGTCCGCCCGGCCATATGGGCTGAACAGCATCACCGGCCCTTTGGCCAGCATGGCGTCCCACCCGGCGCGGTCCAGATAAAGCCGGCCCGGCGGCAGCGGGCGGTAGGGCACCTCGCCGTCCCGCGACGGCGCCTGCCGCGCCTGGGCATGGTCGGCGATCATCTCCAGCCGCCCTTCCAGCACCTCCTCCGATTGGTTGTCGAGGCTGACGGAGGCGTCGGGCAAGTAGTCCAGCAACGTGTCCATGCCGTGGTGGAACAGCGGCACCCAGTGCTCGATGCCGGGGTAGCGCCGCCCGTCGGAGACGGCCTGGTACAGCGGGTCCTCCGCAGCTTTCGGGCCGAACAGCTCGCGCCACTCCTCACGGAAGCGGCTCACGCTCTCGGGATCGAGCGGCACCTCGGACACGGGCCGCAGCACCAGGGCCTGCATCTTCGTCGTGCTGCGCTGGGTCGAGGGGTCGAAGCGGCGCAGGCTTTCGACCGTGTCGCCGAACAGGTCGATCCGCACCGGGTCCGGCTCGCCGGCCGGGTAGATGTCGATGATGCCGCCGCGGGTGGCATACTCGCCTGGTTCCATGACCGTGCCGGCGCGGCCGTACCCGTTGGCCTCCAGGAACCGGATCACCGAGTCGGGGTCCACGGTGCCGCCGGCGCGCAGCGACAGGCTGACGCCCTCGAACGCCGGGCGCGGCGGCACGCGCTGCACCAGGGCGTTGACGGTGGTGAGCACGAGGCGCGGCTTGGCCGCCGGTTCCAGCAGCCGCGCCAGGGTGGCGATGCGCTCGGACACGATCTCGGGATTGGGCGACACGCGGTCGTAGGGCAGGCAGTCCCAGGCGGGGAAGCGCAGCACCTCGATCTCCGGCGCGAAGAACGCGAGCGCCTCGGACAGGCGGGCCATGCGGCTGTCGTCACGCGCGACGTGCAGGACCGATCCTTTGTGCTCGGCCCGGCGCCGGGCGAGCAGCAGGGCGTCGAAGCCTTCGGGTGCCCCGTGGATGGTGGCGGTCATCGGGGCTGGCCCTCGCCGTCCTCGGCCGCCCGGCGAATCGCGCGCAGCATGGGGGTGTCGCAGTCGGCTGGGATCGGCTGCCGCCCGGTCAGCCAGTCCGCCAGCATGGCGTCGGGCAGTTCCATGACTTCCTCCAGCGCGTCAAGGTCGGCGTCGGTGAACCCGGCGATCCGGGCGCGGACGTAGCCGCCGATCAGGATGTCGTTCTCGTAGGTGCCGCGGTGCGTGGCGCGGAACAGGATCCGGCGGCGCCGATGCTCAAGCAGGCTGGGGGACGGGTCGGTGTCGGTCTGCTGCACTCTTGGGTCCCTGGCGGTGGGCTGTCATATAGCGGCACCCTGCATAAAGTCAGCCCGCCCGTGTCGCCAACCCACCCCGCCGGTCAAATCGCGGATGATCCGCTCCTCCCGCTGCTCGCCCCGGTGACCGGGCTGCGCGGCGTCGGCCCGGCCTTGGCCAAGCTGATCGAGCGCGTGGCGGGCGGCCCCCGCGTGCTGGACCTGCTGTTCCACATGCCCGCGTCCTACATGGACCGCCGCGCCCGCCCGACGATCCGGACGGCGCAGCCGGGCCAGGTCGCGACGCTCGCCGTGGAGGTCGTGCGGCAGGACGCGCCGGAAACGACTCGGCAGCCGTGGCGGGTCCTCTGCACGGACGGCACCGGCTTTATGGAACTGGTCTATTTCGGCCGCCCGCCGCCCCGGCCCCTGGTGCCCGGCGCGAAGCTCGTGGTGTCCGGCAAGCTGGACGGCTTCGGCGACCGCCTGACCATGCCGAAGCCCGATCACGTCGTCCCGGCGGCGCACGCCAGCCTGTTGCCCGGCATCGAGCCGGTCTGGCCGCTGACCGCCGGGCTGTTCCCGGGCCAGCTCCGCAACGCGATGCGGCACGCCCTGGACCGGGTGCCGGAGCTGGACGAATGGCACGACCCGGCCCTGATGCGCCGTGAAGGCTGGCCAAGCTTCCGCGACGCGCTGCGGGCGGTGCAGCAGCCGGACGCGCTGCCGCCGGTGGACCGGGCGCGGCGGCGGCTCGCCTATGACGAGCTGCTGGCGCATCAGGTCGCCATGGCCTGCGTGCGCCAGCGGGAGCGGCGGCGGCCCGGCCGGGCGCTGCCGGGAGACGGACACCTGCGGGCGCAGTGTCTCGAGCGCTTCGGTTTCACGCCCACGCCTTCGCAGCGCCAGGCGCTGGCGGAGATCGACAGGGACCTTGCGGCGCCGCGCCGCATGTTGCGCCTGCTGCAAGGCGACGTGGGGTCCGGCAAGACGCTGGTGGCGCTGCTGGCCATGCTGCGGGCGGCGGAGGGGTGCGCGCAGGCCGCGCTGATGGCGCCGACCGAGGTGCTGGCGAAGCAGCACCACCGCACCCTGTCCCGCCTCTCGCCGATCCCGGTCGAGCTGCTGACCGGCTCGGTCAAGGGCGTGGCGCGGCGCAACACGCTGATCGGCATCGCCAACGGCCGGACCAAGCTGATCGTCGGCACCCACGCGTTGTTCCAGGAGGCGGTGGGGTATCACGACCTGGCGCTCGCGGTGATCGACGAGCAGCACCGGTTCGGCGTGGACCAGCGCCTGCTGCTGGGGGCCAAGGGCGAGACGACCGACGTGCTGGTGATGACGGCGACGCCAATCCCGCGCACGCTCCTGTTGACGCAATGGGGCGAGATGGAGGTGAGCCGGCTGCTGGAGAAGCCTGCCGGGCGCAAGCCGATCCGCACGACGGTGCACTCGCTGGCGACGCTCGGGGACGTTGTGGAGGGCATCGGCCGCGCGCTGGACCGGGGGGAGCGGGTGTACTGGGTGTGCCCGATGGTGTCGGAAAGCGAGCTGATCGACCTCGCGGCGGCGGAGGCGCGGTTCGAGGTGCTGCGGGCGCGGTTCGGCAGCCGGGTCGGGCTGGCGCATGGGCAGATGGACCCGGCGCTGCGCGACGGCGCGCTGGCGGATTTCGCCGCTGGGCGCATCCAGCTTCTGGTGGCGACCACGGTGGTCGAGGTGGGCGTCGATGTGCCGGAGGCCAGCATCATGGTAATCGAGCACGCCGAGCGGTTCGGCCTGGCGCAGCTTCACCAGTTGCGCGGCCGGGTCGGGCGGGGGGCGGAGCAGAGTTTTTGCCTGCTGCTGCATGAGGACGGGCTGACGGATACCATGCGGCGGCGGTTGGGGTTGCTGAAGGACACGGAGGACGGCTTCCTGATCGCCGACGAGGATTTCCGCCTGCGTGGCGGCGGCGACCTGCTGGGCAAGCGACAGTCGGGCCTGCCC
>CAXTUQ010000090.1:5327-14050 GCA_964247405.1 uncultured Acetobacteraceae bacterium | reverse complement strand
CGGCGAACATGATGATGTCGCTGAGCAGGAAGATCCAGAAGCCGTAGCCGACGATGATGCGCTTGGACGCCGGGCCACGCTCCGCGTGCTCCGTGTTCTGCTGCCGGTCCTGGGACTTGCCGCCATGCCCGAGCTGGTTCTGGTCCGGGCGGGACGGGGGCGGCGTCCTGCCGCCGGTGTCCGGGCGCAATCCTCCTGGTGAAAGGTCGGGCAGGGGGCCTCCCGGTCCAGGGCCAGGCCCGGCGGGGACCGCCACATCGCCCCGCTCCCTGAACGGCAAAAGGAAGGCTGCTGTCACGACGGCGCCGCCAAGCAGCGGCTTCCACCAGCCATGGCGCGCTGCCGGCCGCTCCGGCGTCTGTTCCTCGTGCCCGGCGCCGTCCCGGGCTTCCTTGGAAGGCGGGGTCATTGGGCGGCTTGCAGGCTGGCGTAGGCCCGGCCGACCGCCGCCCGATGGACCCGGTCGATGCGCGCGACCTCGTCTGCCGGGATGACGTACTCGCTCCGGTTCCGCCAGGCGAAGACCACGAAGGTGGCGAACGCGCCCGCAGCGCCCAGGGCCACCATCCACCAGATGTGCCAGATCAGCGCGAAGCCCATGACGGTGGCGAAGAACGCGCAGATGAAGCCGGTCGGGCTGTTCCGCGGCATCTCGATCTCGGTGTAGGCCGGCTCCTCCTCCGCATGCGCCTGCTCGCGCCCGCGCTCCTTCATGCCCCAGTACGCGTCCTCGCCCGTCACCTCGGGCAGCACGGCGAAGTTGAAGGCCGGCGGCGGCGAGGCCGTGGCCCATTCCAGCGAGCGCCCGTTCCAGGGATCGCCGGTCAGGTCACGCAAGGACTCGCGGTTGCGGATGCTGACCACAAGCTGCGCGACCTGCAGCACGATGCCGGACAGGATGATCAGGGCGCCCAGGGCGGCGAGCAGCAGCCAAGGCCGCCAGGCCGCCACGTCGTAGTGCTGCATGCGGCGCGTCATGCCCTCCAATCCCAATACGTAGAGCGGCCCAAATGCCACCCAGAATCCGACGAGCCAGCACCAGAACGCCCACTTGCCCAGGCGTTCGTCCAGGCGGAAGCCGAACGCCTTGGGGAACCAGTAGGTGTAGCCGGCAAACGCGCCGAACAGCACGCCGCCGATGATGACGTTGTGGAAGTGCGCCACCAGGAACAGGCTGTTGTGCAGCACGAAGTCCGCCGGCGGCTCCGCCAGCAGCACGCCGGTCATGCCGCCGAGCACGAACGTGACGATGAAGCCCACTGCCCACAGCATCGGCGGCGCGAAGGTGACGCGCCCGCCATACATGGTGAACAGCCAGTTGAACACCTTCACCCCCGTGGGCACGGCGATGATCATGGACAGGATGCCGAAGATCGCGTTCACGTCCCCGCCCGCGCCCATGGTGAAGAAGTGGTGCAGCCACACGCTGAACGCGAGCACGAAGATCACCATGGTCGCCGCCACCATGGAGCGGTAGCCGAACAGGGGCTTCTGCGAGAAGGTCGAGACCACCTCCGAGAACACGCCGAAGGCCGGCAGGATCAGGATGTAAACCTCCGGATGGCCCCAGGCCCAGATGAGGTTCATGAACATCATCACGTTGCCGCCGGCCTCGTTGGTGAAGAAGTGGAAGCCGAGGTAGCGGTCGAGCAGCAGCATCGCGAGGGTTGCCGTGAGGATCGGGAAAGCGGCCACGATCAGGAGGTTGGAGGCGAGCGAGGTCCAGCAGAACATCGGCATGCGCAAATAGGTCATGCCGGGCGCGTGCATCTTGAGGATGGTCGTGACCAGGTTGACGCCCGACAGCAGCGTGCCGATGCCCGAGATCTGCAGCGCCCATAGGTAGTAGTCCACGCCGACGCCGGGCGAGTAGGCGAGCTCCGACAAGGGCGGGTAGGGCAGCCAGCCGGTGCGGGCGAACTCGCCCACCACCAGCGACATGTTGACCAGCAGCGCGCCCGTGGCCGTCAGCCAGAAGCTGACCGAGTTGAGCGTGGGAAAGGCCACGTCGCGGATGCCGAGCTGCAAGGGCACCGCGAAGTTCATCAGCCCGATCACGAACGGCATGGCCACGAAGAAGATCATCAAGGTGCCGTGCGCCGAGAACACCTGGTCGTAGTGCTCGGGCGGCAGGTAGCCCGGCGCCCGGTAGGCCAGCGCCTGCTGCGAGCGCATCAGCAGCGCGTCTGAGAAGCCGCGCAGCAGCATCACCAGCGCCAGCACGCAGTACATGACGCCAATGCGCTTGTGATCGACGCTGGTGATCCATTCGCGCCACAAATAGGGCAGCCAGCCTTTGACCACGATCAGGCCGAGGACGCCGAGGAGCACCACGCCAACCGCGGCCCCGGCAATCAAGGGGATCGGCTGATCGAGCGGAATGGCCGCCAGGGTCAATTTGCCCAACATGCTAATGCTCTCCTGTGGTGCGATTGGCCGGGCCCGCTTGGGCGGTTTGCGCCGTTCCCGTCCCACCGATGTCCGCTTGCTGCCCGGCCTGGCCGCCGCCCGACCCCTTCGGACCCGGCGCGGGCGCGATCTCCTGGCTGACGATCCGCTGGAACAGTTCAGGATCGGCATCGCGATACGTGTAGGGGTGGGCTGTGATGCTCTGCTTGGCCAACTCGGTATAGCTGGCGGTGTCCAGCACCGGACCGTCCTTGCGCGTGGCCTCCACCCACCCGGCGAAGTCCGCGGCGTTCAGCGCCTGCACCTCGAAGTGCTTGTCGGAGAAGCCGTCGCCGCTGAAATGCGTGGACAGGCCCCACAGGGTGCCGGGCTTGTCCGCCTGCAGGTTCAGGTTCGCCGCCATGCCGTTCATCGTGTAGATCATGCTGCCAAGCTGCGGGATGAAGAACGAGTCCATCACGCTGGCCGAGGTGAGCTGGAAGTGCACGGGCTGGCCGGCCGGGATCATCAGTTGGTTCACGCTGGCGACGTGCTGGTCCGGGTAGATGAACAGCCACTTCCAATCCAGCGACACGACCTGGACCTCCAGCGCCGGCGTCTTCGACTCAAGGGGCTGCGCGGGGTCAAGCTCGTGCGAGCCGATCCACGCCACGCCGCCCAGCAGGGTGATGGTCAGCAGCGGGATGGCCCACGTCACCAGCTCGATGCGCCCGGAATACGCGAAGTCCGGCAGGCGCAGGGCGCGCGGGTTGGACGCCCGGAACCACCAGGCGAATGCGAGGGTCGCCAGGATTGTCGGGCCGACGATGGCCATCATGATGAGCAGGGAGTCGAACAGGATCGAGCGCTCTGCCGCCCCGACGGGACCCGCCGGGTTGAGCACGGCCGGCTGGCACGCCGCCAGGGCGAAGGACACCGCCGCCAGGGTGCCGCATCGGGCCATCCAGCGGCGCACGGCCGGCGCACGGGGCGGCGGTCCACCTGGCGTGGCGCATGCCAGGCCCTTGCTCGAAGCTGTGCTCGCCATTCCACCCGCCTATCAGAACCCGCCGCGCTGCCCCTGCATGAGCGACGATGCATGACTTACGCCTTCGATGCACGATGCACCAAGACGACGATCCTCTTGCGACATCCGGTCATCTAGGTGTGAACGGTTTTTCGGCCAGACACTTTGTCCGCTCGTGGCCATGCACCACCTTCACGCGGCCATGACCGATCTTCATAGGGACCGGACCTGAGACCTTTTAAGGATCAGTCCTGCACGCCGGCGGCGTCAACCTACTCAGGGTTGTGCCCGACCCTGTCTGCACTACCACGAACGGCGCCGGGCGTCAGAAAGGCTGTCAGGCGAGCACTTCCGGCACCTTGTCCGCCGGGGGCGTGTTGCGGGAACGGTTGATCCGAGGCATGCCGTCGATCACCACCATGCCGATGCCGGGCAGGTCGCCCAACTGCACGCATTCCAGCAAGCCGCGCCCGGCGGAGTGCTGCGCCCGGTCAAGCAGCACGAAGTCCGCGGCCCGCCCGGCCTCGATCAGCCCGGTATCCAGCGCGCGCATCCGCGCCGTGTTGCCGGTGCCGAAGCAGAACGCGACCTCCGCCGGAACGTCGCCGAGCGAGGACAGCATCGCGATCATCCGCAGGATGCCGAGCGGCTGCACGCCCGACCCGGCAGGTCCGTCGGTGCCGAGGATGACGCGCTCCAACTGCCCCATCTCCCGCGCGGTCCGCATCGTAAACAGCGCCGCGCGCTCGTTGCCGTTATGCACCAGCTCCAGCCCGCGCTGGCAGCCCTCGCAGATGCAGCGGATCTCGCGGTCGGGCAGGGCGGTGTGGCCGCCGTTGACGTGGCCGACCACGTCGGTGTCGGCTTCCAGCACCACGGCCGCGTCGATCAGGCCGGAGCCGGGGATGGACGGCCCGCCGGTGTGGATGGTGGACTGGATGCCGTGTTGCCGCGCCCAGGCGACCATGCGCCGCGCCGTGGGGCCGTCCTTCACGCCGCCGAGGCCGATCTCGCCCAACAGGCGCACGCCGGCATCGGCGAGTTCCTTGAAGTCGTGCTCCTCCATGCCCGGCTCGATCACCGGGGCGCCGGCGTGGATCTTCATGCCGCCGGGCCGGAACGCGGAAAAGGCGCGTTGGGCGAACACCGCCATCGCCTTCAGCCCCACCACGTCGCGCGGCCGGCCCGGCGTGTGCACCTCGCCCGCGGAGATCATCGTGGTGACGCCGCCGTGCAGCGTGGATTCGATCCAGTTCAACTGGCTTTGCCGCGGCGTCCAGTCTCCCGCGACGGGGTGGACATGGCTGTCGATCAGGCCGGGCGCCAGGGCGCAGCCATGCGCGTCGATGACCGTCGTCGCGCCTTCCGCGTCGATGTCCGACGCACGCCCGACCGCGGTGATCCGGCCGCCCACGGCGACGACCGCATCGGCATCCAGGATCGGCCGCCCGATGTCGCCGGACAGCAGCAGCCCGATGTTGTGGATCAGCAGCTTCGCGTCCGGATCGGCCGCGGTCGTCGTTTCCTGTGCCATGGGGGTCCTCCTCCTGAACCGTGTTCACACTGCCAGATAGCGCCCGTGCGTGCCGGCGTCGGCCTGCAGCGCCGCCATGCTGCCCGTCCAGGCCACCCGGCCGCTTTCCAGGATCACCGCCTGCGTCGCGACCTCCGCCGCGAAGTGCAGGTTCTGCTCCGCCAGCAGGATGCTCAAGCCCTCCTGCCGCAACGTCTTGAGGGCAGCGGCCATCTGCTCGACAATCAACGGCGACAGGCCCTCGCTCGGCTCGTCCAGCAGCAGGAGCCGCGGATTGCCCATCAGGGTGCGGGCGATGGTGAGCATCTGCTGCTCGCCGCCGCTCATGCGCCCGCCGGGCCGCCGGCGCATGGCGCCGAGGTTGGGGAACAGGTCGAACAGCCGCTCCGGCGTCCAGGGACGCAGCCCGTTCCGCGCCGGCTGCCGGCCCACGTCCAGGTTCTCCATCACGGTCAGCTCCGCGAAGATCCGGCGCTCCTCCGGCACGTAGCCCAGGCCCAGTTGCGCCCGGCGGTATGGCTCCATCCGCGCCACGTCGCGCCCACCAAACTGCACACGGCCGGCAGCCGGGCGCACCAGGCCGATCAGCGACTTCATCACCGTGCTCTTGCCCGCGCCGTTGCGGCCCAGCAGCACCGCCACCTCGCCGGCGCCGATGGCGAAGCCGACATCGTGCAGGATATGCGCCTGGCCGTAGAAGCTGTTGAGGCCCTCGACCGCCAGCATCAATGCCCCCCGCTGGTGCGCCCGGCGCCGAGGTAAATGGCCCGCACCTGCGGGTCGGCGCGGATGGCCTTGGGGGTGCCGGAGGCGATCAGCGCGCCGCGCGCCAGCACGGCGATGCGGTCGGACACGCCGAACACCACGTCCATGTCATGCTCGGTGAACAGCACGGCCAAGCCGCGCCCGGTGGCGATGCCGCGCACCAGTTGCATCAGCGCGACCCGCTCCCGCGGCGCCATGCCGGCGGTCGGCTCGTCCATCAGCAGCAGGCGCGGCTCGGCGGCGAGCGCCACCGCGAGTTCCAGCCGCTTGAGGTCGCCATAGGCCAGCACGCCCGCCGCGCGCTCCGCTTGCGCCGCAAGCCCCACTTGGTCCAACAGCGCCTCCGCCGCCGGGCGTTCCAGCCCGGACGCTGGGCGCCACCAGCGCCAGGTGCTGCGCCGATGCGCCATCACCGCCACCTGCACGTTCTCCCGCGCGGTCATGGAGGCGAAGGTGGCCGTGACCTGGAACGTCCGCCCCACGCCCAGGCGGCAGATGCGGCGCGGCGACACGCCGCCGATGTCCCGTCCGGCCAGCCGCACCGAGCCGGCGTCCGGGCGCAACTGCCCGCCCACCATGTTGAAGCACGTCGTCTTGCCGGCGCCGTTGGGGCCGATCAGCGCCAGCATCTCGCCCGGCCCCACCGCGAACGACACGCCGTCCACCGCGAGGACGCCGCCGAACGACTTGCGCAAGCCCTCCACGGCCAGCACCGTCACGCGCGCCGCAGCCGGCGCTGCACCGCGCCCGCGATCCCCTCCGGGAACGCCAGCACCAGCAGCACGATGGCCGCCCCCAGCACCAGCCGCCAATACGCCGTCGCCCGCAGCAGCCCGTCATACAGCCCGGTGTAGGCCAGCGCGCCAACCACCGGCCCGGCCATCGTCTGCACGCCCCCGAGCAGCACCATCACCAGCGCGTCCATGGAGCGCGGGATGCTGACGAAGCCGGGGAACACGCTGCCCTTCGCAAAAGTGAACACCGCGCCCGCAAGGCCGGCCGCCGCGCCCGCCACCACGAACGCCGCCAAGCGGATGCGCCGGGTGTCGAGGCCAATCGCCTCCGCCCGCAGCGGGGAATCGCGGGACGCGCGCAGGGCGTAGCCGAACGGGGAATACAGCACGCGCTGCAGCACGGCCGCCCCGCCCCCGCAGAGCGTCAAGGCCAGCAGGTAAACCACGGCCGGGCCAGACGCCCAGGCGGGCGGCCACACTCCCAAGATGCCGTTGTCGCCCCCAGTCAACGCGGCCCACTGGAACGCCGCCGCCCAGACGATCTGCGCGAAGGCGAGGGTGAGCATGGCCAGGTAAACGCCCGACAGCCGCACCACGAACGCGCCGAACAGCGCCGCGGCCACGCCCGCAGCCAACGGCGCCAGCAGCAGCGCCGCCGGCATCGGGGCGCCCAGCCATTGCGCCGACAGCCCGGCGGCGTAGGCGCCGATGCCGAACCAGGCCGCGTGGCCGAAGCTCGCCATGCCGCCCGGCCCCATGACGAAATGCAGGCTGGCGGCAAACAGCACGGCGACCGCCGCCTCCGTCAGGATCGACAGCGCGTAAGGGCCGGTCAGCAGCGGCGCCGCCCCCGCTGCCAGCAGGAGCAGCCCCCAGCCGAACAGCATCCCCCGCGTAGGCGGGCGCACCAGCGTCGCCGTGCCGGCCAAGGCGGTCGGCGCCGCGCCGCAGCCCAGCAGCCCATTCGGCCGCAGCACCAGCACGGCCGCCATCACGACGAACACCAGCACCAGCGTCGCCTTCGGGATCAGCACCACGCCGAAGGCTTGCAGCAGCCCGATCAGCAGGCTCGCGAGGTACGCCCCGGTGATGCTGCCGAGGCCGCCGATCACCACCACCACGAACGCATCGGTGACGACGGACAGGTCGATGCCGAGGTTGGCCGACCCGTCCGGCAAGCCGAGCGCCCCGGCCAGCCCCGCCAGCCCGGCGCCTAGCGCGAACACGGAGGTGAACAGCACCCGCTGATCCACCCCAAGCGCGCCCACCATGTCCCGGTCCCACGTCGCCGCCCGCACCAGCCGCCCCCATCGCGTGCGGTTGAACAGGAGCCATAGCACAGCCAGCACCGCCGGGCCGATGGCGATCAGCACCAGGTCATAAACCGGGAACCGCTCGCCCGCGATGCGGACATAGGCGCGCAGCCAGGGCGGGCGCGAGATCGTGAGGTCATCCGGCCCCCACACGGCGAGCGCCGCGTCCTGCACGATCAGCACCACGCCGAAGGTGGCGAGCAACTGGAACAGCTCGGGCGAGCGGTAAAGCCGGCGCAGCAGCCCCATCTCCAGCAGCGCGCCGAGCGCCGCCAGCCCGGCGGCCGTGCCCAGCACACCCAGGGCGAACCACGCCGGGTCGCGCGGCAGACGGGTGAGCAGGGTCCAGCCGACGTAAGCGCCCAGCATGGCCAGGCTGCCATGCGCGAAGTTCACGATGCGGGTCACGCCGAAGATCACGGTCAGCCCCGACGCGACCAGGAACAGCGACGACGCCCCGGCCAACCCGGTCAGCGCGTGGACCAGCAGCGTGCCCATGCGGAGCCTAACGCCGCAGCGTGCGGACCTCGGCATCCGACGGCTGTGCGTCCTTGCCGTCCACGTACTGCCAATCGGTCATCGTCCCCTCGCTGCCCTTGAGCGCGGTGCGTCCGACGAAGGTGCCGAATGTGCTCTGATGGTCGGCGGCGCGGTACAGTGCCGGGCCGAACGGCGAGGCGAACGGCAGGCCCTCGAAGGCGGCGACCAGCTTATCCGTGTCCGTGCTCCCGGCACGGGCGATCCCGGCGGCGATGGAGTGAAGCAGCGTGTAGCCCACCACCGAACCCATCCGCGGCGCCTGCTTGAAGCGGTTCTGATAGGCGCTCTCGAACGCGCGGGCGGACGGCACCTGGCCGATGGGGTAGCCGGTGACGAGCCAGCCCTCCGGCGTCTCGTCGCCGAGCGGCAGCAGGTATTCCGGCTCCCCGGTCAGCACGGACACCACGTCGCGGCCCTCGAAC
>CAXTUQ010000090.1:0-5317 GCA_964247405.1 uncultured Acetobacteraceae bacterium | reverse complement strand
GCGTGTTGCCTTGGCGGACGAAGTTGGTGAGGTCGGGGCCGAACAGCACGTTGAAGATGCCGTCGGGCTTGGCGCCGGCCAGCGCCTGCACTGTGGCCCCGGCGTCGATCTTGCCGAGCGCCGGGAGCTGGTCGGCGACGAACTCCACCTCCGGGCGCCGCGCCTTCAGCAGCGTCTTGAACCAACGCACCGCCGACTGGCCGTACTCGTAGTTCGGCGCGACCGTCGCCCAGCGCGTCGCCTTGAGCTTTGCCGCCGCCGGCAGCAGCATCGCCACCTGCATGTAGGTGGACGGGCGCAGCCGGAAGCAGGTCGGGGTGCCGTGCTCCCAAACCAGCGCGTCGGTCAGCGGCTCGCCGGCGACATACAGCTTGCCGTTGCGCGCGGCGAAGTCGCTCAGCGCGAGGCCCACGTTGGACAGGAACCCGCCCGCCAGCAGGTCCACCTTCGCGTCCGTGAGCAGCTCGCCCGCAAGCTGCGTCGCGGTTTGCGGCTGCCCGGCGTCGTCCCGGCTCAGCACCTCGATCTTGCGCCCGGCCACGCCGCCAGCCGCGTTGATCTCGTCCACCGCCACCTGCCAGCCGTTGCGGTATGGCACGGTGAAGGCCGGCACGGCGGTGTAGCTGTTGATCTCGCCGATGCGGATCGGTGCGCTGCCCTGGGCGCGCACGACCGCCGGCGCCGCCAGCCCCGCGGCGGCCGTTCCGAGCAAACCCCGTCGTGTCAGCATATACCGCCCACCCATGGCATAGGAGGTGAAAAAGGTCATTGGTGTGCATTCAATCGACTGGCAGCCGCCGCCCCTGTCAAGCAAATAGCTTGCCGTCTTGACCACGGGCGCCGGTTCTGGTCCGACTGGCGCCATGACCGACGTGAACCCGCTGCTGGCATCCTGGACCACGCCCTTCGGGGTGCCGCCCTTCGACCGCATCCGGCCGGAGCATTTCGAGGGCGCATTCGAGCACGCCATGCGCGAGCATTTGCAGGAGGTTGCCGCCATCGGTGCCGATCCCGCGGAGCCGAGCTTCGCCAACACGGTCGAGGCCATGCAGCGCAGCGGTCGGTTGCTCGCCCGGATCGGCATGGCGTTCTCCAACCTGGTGGTGAGCCTGGGAGGCGACGAATTGCAGGCGGCCGACACGGAGATGTCGCCCAAGCTGGCGCAGCACGGTACGCAGGTCTCGCTCGACCCGGCGCTGTTCGCCCGCGTGGACGCGCTGCACCGGCGCTGCGACGAGTTGGGGCTGGAAGAGGATCAGCGGCGGCTCCTGGAGCGCGTGCATCTCGGCATGGTGCGCAGCGGCGCGGCGCTGGGGCCGGAGGAGCGGGCGCGGATGGCCGCCATCTCGGAACGCCTCGCAGTGCTGCACACCCAGTTCGGCCAGAACGTGTTGCACGATGAGAAGGCGTGGCACCTGCCGCTGGCGGAGGCGGACCTCGACGGCCTGCCGGACTTCGTGCGCGAGGTGGCGCAACAGGCGGCGGCGGAGCGTGGGGTGCTGGGCCACGTCGTCACGCTGTCGCGCTCGCTGATCGAGCCGTTCCTGACCTTCTCCGCCCGCCGCGACCTGCGCCAGACGGCCTATGAAGCCTGGATCGCCCGCGGCGCGCAGGCGGGCGCGCACGACAACCGGGCGCTGATCCCCGAAATCCTGGCGCTCCGCGCGGAGCGGGCACGGCTGCTCGGCTACCCGAGCTTCGCCGCCTTCCGCCTGGCTGACAGCATGGCCTGCACGCCCGAGGCGGTCGAGGGTCTGCTGGCCGAGGTGTGGGAACCCGCGAAGCGCAAGGCGGCGGCCGAGCGTGACCGGCTGCTGGCCGTGGCGCGCGGCGAAGGGTTCAACGGCGCGCTGGCCCCTTGGGACTGGCGCTACTACGCGGAGAAGGTGCGCTGCGCCGACTACGCCATCGACGCCGGGGAGCTGAAACCGTATTTCGTGCTGGAGAACATCGAGCAGGCGGCGTTTGACACCGCGGCGCGGCTGTTCGGCCTCGGTTTCACCCTTCGCCCGGAGGTGGCCCCCTATCATCCCGACGTGCGGGCCTACGAGGTGCGGGACTCCGCCGGGCATGTCGGCCTGTTTCTGGCGGACCCCTTCGCCCGGGCGGACAAGCGGTCCGGCGCGTGGATGAGCAGCTACCGCGACCAGGAAAGCTTCGACGGGGAGGTCGCCCCGGTCATCGTCAACAACAACAACTTCGCCCGCGCCGAGCCGACGCTGCTCAGCTTCGACGATGCGGAAACGCTGTTCCATGAGTTCGGCCACGCGCTGCACGGGCTGCTCAGCCGGGTGCGCTACCCCGCGCAGTCCGGCACGTCCGTCCGCCGCGACTTCGTGGAGTTCCCGTCGCAGGTGTTTGAGCATTGGCTGTCGGTGCCCGACACGCTGCGCCGTTATGCCCGGCACAGTGCAACGGGAGAGCCGATCCCGGACGCTTTGATTGCGCGGCTGCTGGCGGCGCGCGGGTTCAACCAGGGGTTCGGCACGGTGGAGTACGCCGCCTCCGCCCTGATCGACATGGCGCTGCACAGCCACCCGGACCCGCAATCGGTGGACATCGACGCCTTCGAGCGGGAGTTCTTGGCGCGCATCGGCATGCCGCCGGAGATCGGCATCCGGCACCGCCCGGCGCATTTCCAGCATCTGTTCGCCGGCGGCGGCTATGCGGCGGGCTACTACTCCTACCTTTGGGCGGAGGTGTTGGACGCGGACGGGTTCCAGGCGTTCGAGGACGCAGGCGACCCGTTCGACCCCGCCTTGGCCGGGCGGCTCCGCACGGTGCTGGGGGCGGGCGACACGCGGGACCCGATGCAGCTCTACGTCGCCTTCCGTGGCCGCGCGCCCAGCACGGCGGCCCTGCTGCGCAGCCGGGACCTGGCGGCGTGAGACCATCCTCTGGGCCGCCGCGCCCTGTATGAGGTGATCCAGTCCGTTTTGCGGTGACAACCCCGGTCTTCTGGTTCAGGACGGGGCCGGCGCGCTCCGTTAGCTTGTCGAAACGCATCCGGAATGGAACCCTGGCGATGCCGCATTCTACCCCAGACACAGTAAAATTCCGTCCCAAAGGTCGTCAGGCACGCAGCAGGCTTCTTCGGCTCTCAAAGACGACATCGCGTTCTGAAAGTCATCCCATGCTTCCCCTTCCCAACGATCCGCCCTTCCGCTCCGTCCGTTTCGAGCTGCTGGCCGACGCCGAACCCGGCCTGGCCGTTCGTGCGCTGGGAACGTTCGCCAGACGCAACCTGATCCCCGACGTGGTGCGTATGCAGCACCGGGGCGCAGCCATGCTGATCGAGATCAGGGCAGACGCCATGCCGTCGGAGATGCTGCATCTGGTCGAGGGCAATTTGCGGCAGATTGTCGGCGTGCAGCGCCTTGTCGTGGTGTTGTGCGCCGAGCAGCGGAAGACCGGGTAGGGGATGCGGTGCAGGTTGGTCGAAACTGACCTGTTGGGAAGCTCAAGTGAATGGCGGTTGACAAGTATGCTGCACGGGAATGGCGGACCCGTCTTCGGGATGTTCTCAATACGACATGGGACCCCATAAGGGGCTGCCCGCCGTACGAATACGACGCTTATGTTGGAAAAATAGCATCGTTGGTCAGGGAGAGCGCTTCCGACGACGTATTGCGAGACTATCTCCGTTGGGCAGAATCGGAGTACATGGGGCTGGGCGAGCCTGATGCTAGCAGGCTTGACCGGACATTGGCGGTGATCCGTGTTCTTGGACCTATTCCCTAAGGGGTTGAGGGTTTTACTGCATAGTTACAATGATCGCCTCGTTGCCCAGCGGCGCAGCCACGACCTGCTCGACAGCAAACTTTGGCATTGTTCCCAAAAGTGCTGTTAACGTGTCCATGTGCCAAGAACAGCCTTCAAACAGAAAGCCGCAATGCCTGAGCCGTCAGTGGCACGATTGTAAACTGGTGGGCCGAGGAGGATTCGAACCGCCGACCTCTCCCTTATCAAGGGAGTGCTCTAAAATCCGCTGAGCTATCAGCCCACAATTTTGTAGCTGATGCGTAACGAACAATCAACCCCGAAATGACAACGTCTACGGCGCCATTTTGCACTCGGTCCCAACCGGAAACGCTGTCGCGGCCGGCACCGTCGCCAGCACGTCATACCAAGCGTGCGGCTCGGGAAGCTGCGCCGGGGACCGCACCTGCACGATGGAGAGGTCGTGCACCACCGCGTGATCGCTGGCGCGGAACTCGCCGGCATGGGCGAACATGTCCTCGAACTTGTGCCCGTCCAGCGCCCGGACCACGGCGTCCGCGTCCGTGGTGCCGGCGGTGCGGACCGCCTGCAGCCATTGGGTCGTGGCGGAGTAGTCGGCTGCCTGCGCGGCGTCCGGGCGGCGCCCGTCATGCGCGGCTGCGAAGCGGTCGGCCCAGGCGCGGGCGGCCGGGTCCCCGTTCCAGTACCATGGCACCGCGGCCTGCACCCCGGCGTAGCCCTCGCGCACCCGGTCCACGTCCGACAGATAAAGCAGCGCCGTCGTCGTATGCGCCCGCAGGGCGGCCTTTGTCACAGCTGTGACCTCGGCGTCGTTGGCGGCGCCGGCGTTGAACACCGCGACCACGTCGGGGTCGAGGCCCTTCGCTTCTTCCAGGATGGCCGACAAATCGCTGGTGGCCGGCGGCACGATGAACGTCTTGACGATCTGCCCGCCATGCCCGGCAACCACCGGGGTCACGGTCGCCAGCGCGCCGCGCCCGAACCCGGCGTCCGCCGCGATCACCACCCAACGCTTGCCGTCCGGCCGGCCCGCCAAAAAGTCCGCCGTCGCCGTCTCGATGGCGACCGAGTCGAAGGAATAGTGATACACGTACTTGCTGCACGCCCCCCGGGTCAGCGCCGGGACGGCCGAGCCGGTGGTGATGGCGAGCTTCTGCCGTTCCGTCGCAACCTTCGCCACCGCGAGCGCGATCGGCGAGTTCTGCACGTCCATCAAGAGGTCGGCGCC
The DNA here is from genome assembly GCA_964247405.1 of uncultured Acetobacteraceae bacterium. Classification (GTDB taxonomy): domain Bacteria; phylum Pseudomonadota; class Alphaproteobacteria; order Acetobacterales; family Acetobacteraceae; genus CAHJXG01. The sequence goes on along the minus strand of CAXTUQ010000090.1, from coordinate 348 downwards.
CGCATCGTAGGCCTGGGCCGCAAGGCCCGGCGCCTCGGCAGGTTTGTTGTGGTCGTTGAGCGCATCGACGACGACCGGGCGGCCAAGCACGCTGCCACCGAAGTCGGCCACCGCCATCCGCGTCGCATCGACGCCGCCGCGGCCGGAGCGCGCATCGTAGATATCGTCGTCCAAGTCCGCGATCACGGTGATCCGCACCGGGTCGGCGGCACGCGCGGCGCCCGCGATCATGCAGGCTGCAAGGAGCGCGAAGGCCAGTCTAGGCATCAAGACATCTCCCATTGAAGGCGTCGGAGTTCAGCGATCAGAGTGAAGCAGGTCGGGCCAGCGAAGGATACCACCCGCGGC
>CAXTUQ010000089.1:0-14092 GCA_964247405.1 uncultured Acetobacteraceae bacterium | reverse complement strand
TATGCCCGGTGGTGTGGGAGGGGTGGCGCCGCGAGGTGCCCCCCTATCCCGATTGGCGCGGGCGAGCACTGCGCCATGCTTGCCGTCGCCGGGGCCGTCGCTGCGATCACGCCTGTATGCCCATCTCGGCGAGCAGCTTCTCGATCCGGGCGGCGGTGCAGCGGTGCCGCTCCACCTCGCGCGGCCAGCCGCGCCTCTCGGCGTCCTCGGCGAGCGACAGTTCCAGCGCGTGCCGCTCGCGCAGACGCGGCGCGTAGGCCGGCGTGGTCACGAAGCGCGAGCAGGTGAAGAACAGCTCGCACTCGCATGGTCCCTCGGCGGGCAGGCGCAGGCAGTGGCCCAGCTCCAGCTCGGTTTTCAGGAAGTTGGTCCGGAGCCAGTCCACCGCGCCCTTGCCCAGTGCGCCGCCGCGCACCGCCTCGGCGCCGGGACCCGCGATGACGGCGCCGGGCCCGAGCACGGCCTGGTAGTCGCGCAGCACTTCGGGGTCGCTGATCCGCGAGTACACCATCGACATGCCCGGGCTCTCGTGCCCGAGCACCCGCATGATGGTGTGCAGCTTGGCGCCGCGCTCGGCGAGCTGCGTGCCCAGCGTGTGGCGGAAACGGTGGGCGGTGATGGTCGCGTGCCCACCCGCGTCCACCAGCCCGGCCGTTTTGCACGCCCGGCGCAGCGGGACGTCGATCAGGTAATGCGTGGAGAGCAGCTTGCCGTGCCCCACGAACAGGTAGCGTACCGGCGCACCGGTGAGGTCGTCCACGAAGGCCCGCTCGCTCCCATCGGCCCGCAGGGCGACGACGGCCCGGATCGCCGCCGCGGCGTCCTCGTGCAGCGGCACGACGCGCTCGCGGTAGGTCTTGCCAGCCGGGATGCGCAGGCGCGCGGTGCCGTCCGGGTAGCGCTCCAGGCAGTCGAGGGCAAGGCGCTGGATCTCGCCGCGCCGGGCGCCGGACCAGCGCCGCCTTTTGCAACGGGCACTCCAGCCCTGCGATCGCCTCCATCACCCGCGCGAGCTCGCCGGCCGGGATGAAGCGCGGCACCCGCTGCGCCGGGCGCGGGTGGTCGCCACGGTCGAGCAGCGGGCGGCCGGGCACGCCCTCCCAGCCCATCGCCGCGGTTTCGCGGAAGAACACCGCCAGCGCCGAGGTCCTCGCCCGGCGCGTGACCGCCGACAGCGGCTGGCCCGTGCGCGGGTTGGGGTCGCTCGCCATGGCAGCGAGGTAGCCGAGCGCGTGGTCGCGGGTGACCTGGGCGAAGCTGGTGATGCCCGGCTCGGCCCTCGCGAGCCAGTCAAGGAAATTGCGCAGGCCGAGGCCGAGATGGTGGATGGTGATCGGGCGGGAGGTAGGCTGCCGCACAGCCAGCCAGCGGTCCACGACCGCCTCCATCTCTGGCCGCGGTGGGGGCCGGACCGCGTAGGCCGGCATGTACTTGCGCGGCCGGCGCTGAGATTGGCCGCGGTGGTAGAGCACGAGGCCGAGCTGGTGCAGGTGCGTGATCCAGCCCTTGCTCGGCGACACGCGGTAGCCCGCGGCCGAGCCGTAGAACTGGGCGACGTCGGGCCGCTCGCCAAAGGCGCGGACCGCCGCAAGCAACTCGTCCACGTGCTCGGCCCGGAGCTGGGCGGGGTCGCGCACGCCCGTGTGCAGGGCGATGCGCCCCAGCGTCCACTGTGCGGCGAGCCGGGCCGAGACGGGGTGGAAACCCAGCCGGCCGCACTCCTCGGCAATCAGGTCGGGCTCTTGTCGGGTTCCGGGGTGGTGATCCGGGTGGTGTCGTTGGCGGGTATCTGATGTGATGGCTGAAGCGCGCGAGGAGCCTTTGCCATCATGCCTGCATCCGACTTGGTCAACCTTTCCGGGCTGATGGACGATGCCAAGTGCTTCGCCTTTGTGCGCCAGCATCGCTGGCCGGAGGGTGCGCGCTGCCCTGGATGCGGCAGTTCCTTGGTCATCCGGGACGGGTGCGACGACACGCAGCCGCATCGCCAACGCTACCGGTGCAAAGCGTGTTCATCCCGCTTCGACGACCTGACCGGCACGGTGCTGGCCGGGCACCACCAGCCGCTGCGCGTGTGGGTGCTGTGCCTCTACTTCATGGGCCTGAACCTTTCCAGCCGGCAGATCGCGGGTGAGCTGGGTTTGGCTGCTTCGGACGTGCAGGCCATGACAGAGCAGCTGCGCCACGGGCTGGTCACCAAAATGCCGGCGGTAGAACTGCAGGGCGAGGTGGAGATCGACGAGGTTTACGTGGCGGCCGGGCACAAGGGCCAGCCGAAGGAAATGGCCAAAAGGGGCGGCTCGGGCGCTGCCGCAGGCTGGCAGGCGCGCCGGGCCGCGGCACGCTGGAAAAGGACAAGCCCCCGATCCTCGGCCTGATCCAGCGCGGCGGCCAAGTGGTCCTGCATCTGCTGGCCAACGTGCAGCAAAGGACGATCAAGCCGGTCATCACCGCCGCTGTCACCCCGGGCACCCTCGTCCACACGGACGAGTATAGCATCTACGCCCGCTTGCCGGCCTGGGGCTACGGGCACAAGACGGTCTGCCACGGGCGCGGCGAATACGCCCGCGACGAGGACGGGGACGGTTTTTGCGAGGTCCACGTCAACACCATGGAGGGTTTCTGGTCGCTCCTGCGATCGTGGCTTCGCCCGCACCGCGGCATCTCGCAAGACAAGCTGCCGGATTACCTCGGCTTCTTCCAGTTCGTGCACAACGCGCGCCGACGCGGCAAAGCCCTGCTCGGCGCCCTCGTTGCGGCCCTGATCGCATGATGCGTCCGCCACCACCCTGGAACCCAACAAGAGCCTCAGGTCGATGCCGAGGTCGATCCCGAGCGGCCGTGCGACCTCGGCCAGGCGCAGATCGCCGATCGCGAGCAGCCAATCGTAGTCCAGGCGCGTGCGGTCGGTCAGGGCGAGGTAGTAGAGATAGCTGCGGTCGTCGTAGCTGGCGCGGTGGTGCAGGGACCGCTTGGCCGACTGGGCGCGCCGGGCGACGCGCGTGTCCAGGGGCAGCGAGAACCACGCACCCAGGTCGGGCCAGAGCCGGGCGAAGCGGCGCCGGTGGTTGCGGCGCTGCCGGCGCACCTCAGGGCGCAGCGCCAGCCCGTCCAGGAACGCGTCGTATTCGGCCTCGCCGCAGTGGGCGTGCGGGAAGGGCGCGTGCTGGTCCGCCGCCGGGACCGGCACCCGCATCGCCGCGGCGGAAACCGGGCCGGCCCTCACCGCTCCGCTCCCTCCGGATGCGCGGCCTCGCCTGGCGCCGCGCCGAGGCCCAGGGCACGCCGGTACTCAGCCACGACCTGCGGGTCGGACACGTGGGTGTAGAGGCGCGTGGACTCCGGCGAAGCATGGCCAAGCCGGCGCTGTAGGGTCAGCTCCCGCATGCCCAGCTCCCACATACGCGTCGCGTGCGTGTGGCGCAGGCTGTGCGGCGTGACCCAGGGCGCGCGGATGCCGGCGCGCTCGCAAGCGCGGGCGAACAGGCGGGCGAGGGCCGCGTACGACAGCGGCTCGCAGCGCCGCCGGCCCTTACCGCCGACCAGGAACAGAAGCGGGCTCCCGGCATCGGCGGGCCGCTCACCCATTGCGTAGGCAGAAACCGCCTCCAGCGTGACCGCCTCGTGCAGGTCCACCACGCGCTCGGTGCGCGACTTCTGCCGCACGCCCCGGGGGTGGTCCTCGCGGTGGCGGATGGTCACGCGCCGGCGGCCGTAGGCGATGTCGCCCAGGTGCAGCCCGAGCGCCTCGCCCGGGCGTAGCCCGCCATCGAGCATCAGGCGCACCAGCGCCAGGTCGCGCCGGCAGCGCAGCGCGCCCAGCAGGGCCGCGACCTGGCGCTCGTCGAGCGGCCGCGGCAGGCGCCTGACCGTCTTGACCTGCAGCGCGCGCCGGGTCTCGGGCTGCCGGGAAATGCCGGCCAGGAAGGGACGGTGCCGGTCGGCAGCGCGCACCAGGGCGCGATCCACCACGCGGACGATCGGGTTGGCACCATCGAAGCGCCCGGCCAGGATCGCCCAGTCGTAGAAGGACGACACCGCCGCGAGCGCCCGGTTGACCGTGGCCGGACTCAACCGGGGCGCGTCGGCGGGCTCACCGTCCTGGGTGACAAGCACGGGCAAACGGGGCTGCCCGTGCAATCGGGCCGGTGTGGCGCGGAGGTGGGCGAGCAGGTCCATGGCACGCTCCGGCGTCAGCGCGTCCCAGCCCAGCCGCGCGGCGTCCAGGAAGCGCCAGAGATGGCCCAGGTCGGAGCCGTAGGCGAGTACGGTGTTGGGCGAGCAGTCGCGGGCCGAAAGGTGGGCCAGGAAGTCGCCCGCGACCGGGACAGGAACGCCGGCCGCATCCAGCAGCTCGACGCGGCGGTGGCCACCTGTGGTATCGGATCGCCTCACCACGGCCATGGCGCACCTCCGTGCGAACGGCGCTGCGCCTCCAGCCTATCACGCCGAAGGTCGCCACAACGCATCTTGTCCACATAAAGAGCGAGCACCTGTTCGGACTGTGCGCGCTCCTTGGCATCGCCTTCATGCCGCGGCTCAAGGACCTGCCCGACCAGGTGCTCAGCCGCATCGACCGCGACGCCGACTACGGCGCACTGCAGCCGCTGCTGCGCGGCCGCATCAACGTCGCGCTCATCCTGGAGCAGTGGGACCAGCTGGTCCGGCTTGCGGCGTCGCTGAAGGACCGCCTCACCCCAGCCCACGTCGTCATGCAGCGTCTGGCCAACGCCAATGCGTCCGACCGCCTCGCCGGCGCGCTGACCCAGCTCGGCCGCTTCATGAAAACTATCCACGTCCTGCGTTACATCCAGGAGGCCCCGCTGCGCGACGCCATCCAGCTGCAGCTCAACCGCGGCGAGTTCCGCCACATCCTCGCCAAGTCGCTGTTCTTCGCCAACTGGGGCGGCTTCCGCTCCGGCGACTACGAGGAGGTAATGAACAAGGCCAGCTGCCTCAGCCTGCTTTCCAACGCGGTCCTGGTCTGGAACACCGTGCACATCGCTCGCATCGTCGACCAGCTCCGCGCCGCAGGCCACGAGGTGCGCGACGAGGACCTGGCCCGCGTTTCGCCGCTGATGCACGCCCACGTCATCCCGAACGGCAGCTACTTCCAGTCACCCCGCCGGCGCGCCGAAACGGCGCCCGAACCCGCCATGGCCTGAGCCGAAGGAACCTACATGCCGCATGAAGACCCGGTGAACTGGCAGCCGATCCGCGCGATGCCGCTGATCGCCCGCATGATCGACGGCGCCCTGGACGACACGCGCGAGCACCTCGGAACGTTGGCCGAAACCCGGCTGCGCCCGCACGTGCTGGACGACGCCACCATCAACCGGGTCGAACAAGTCCATGCCGAGCAGCTGGAGTTCGTCGGCATCTACGCCCAGCAGATCAGCCGCTGGCGGACCGGGAAGCCGTCAGCCGACCAGACGCGCGAGCTGGACCGGATGGAGGCCCAAAACCAGCAGCTCCGGGCCGCGACCGCGGACGTTCTCGCGCTGGCCGCCGAACTGCGCAAAGGCACCATCGAGCGCGTCATGGGCATGAGCGACCTTGAGCTCGGCTTGCAGGCACTCCTCGGCAGCCGGGGTCCTGGCCGCCGCTAACCCGACCCATGACATTGCGTGCAATACTCTAACGTACGTTTTCGCAGAGATGGGCCTTCTGCCCCATCTGCACCGGCATGAACACCGGCACCTCCGGCTCGACCAGCAAGCCCTCGCGCACCTGCCGCCGCCACGCAAACAGCAGGCTCTCGCACAGCCCGTGCCGCGCCGCGACATGGCAAACCCGAACACCCGGCTCGTGCGTTTCCCCGACAATGCGCAGCTTGTCTGCCGTGCTCCATTGCCGCCGCCGCTCGCGACCGGTGATGATCTCCACCACGCCGTCCATCCACACACCTCAACCGCCACCTTAACCAGCGACTTAAGGCGGCAAGAGGATTACGCCCAGGCGGCCCTCGCCGGGCGGATACTGGACGAGTTCACCCGCGAATGCTTGGCAATCCGTGTGGCACGCAAGCTGGGCTCGGCCGACGTCATCGACGTGCTGGCCGATCTGTTCATCGCGCGCGGCACGCCGGGCCACGTCCGGTCGGACAACGGGCCAGAGTTCATTGCCACGACCGTGAAGGGCTGGATCAGCGGCGTCGGCGCCAAGACGGCGTTCATCGAGCCCGGCCGCCCGTGGGAGAACGGCTACGTCGAGAGTTTCAACGGCAAGCTGCGGGACGAGTTGCTGAACGCCGAGGTGTTCATCACGCTGTTCGAGGCGCGCGTGCTGATCGAGCAATGGCGGGTGCATTACAACAGGGTACGCCCACACTCGTCATTGGGCTACCGGCCGCCTGCGCCGGAGGTTGTTGTGTCAGGCATGCCCATGCCGTCCGGCCGTTCCGGCCCAACTGGGGCCCATCAGCCGCCAGCTGCCGTGCTGCACTAACATTTTGCCCGGACCACTCAATGGGGGCTGGACAGCGGTGCGCCTCGAACACCTCGTCCACCCAGCCCGCCGGCAAAGCGTGTTCCAGCGCCAGGCGCGCCATCACGCTCGTCGGCGCGTGCCGCTCGAACCGCTCCGAAACCGCAGACCAAACCGGCCCGCTCCCATCCGATCCCGTGCTCATGCCTCCAGGTTGGGAAGAGCACCGACACCCTGAAAGGGGTGCGTCTCAGCCCTCCATTAGCTGGGGAGTCTGCGTTTTGAGCTGATTGCTGATGCCCGCACAATCCAAGCTGCGGTGGACAACACGACTCCGTTGGGGCCGTCGCGGTGCCTGAAGAATACCTCCAATGCTGAACGCACCAGCTCCGTGGGTGGTGTGCGCATGGTCGACATAATGCGCGATATTGGGCCAAGGCGAAGCGATAGATCGGCTGCATCCTCCGGATGCCCTGCTTCGCTGAACGGGATTTGTGAGTCGTGCGCAGCCAACGAGACGTTGTGAAATCCAGAAGCACCAAGCATGTGCCTCACTCGCTCTGGGTCTGCCCAAGAAAACTGACGTGGCTCTTCGGGATCGAAGTCCGTATCTGGTGGGAGAAGATGGGCCACGGCTGCGTACGGCTCCATGACGAATTGGTTTTCCTCCCGCGAGCGCAGCACAGCAAAAGTTAAGCGTCCACCCTTTCGCATCGATCTAGATAGATTTATAAGAGCATCGACCGGTTCTGGAAAGAACATAACGCCGAAACGTGAAAACACTAAGTCAAAGCTGCCCGGCGCGAACGGGTAGGATCTCGCATCCGCGAGGATAATCTCTGCATTTAAGAGGCCTGCCCTTTTTATTCGCTCGCGCGCACAGGTCACTGAACGACGAGAGATGTCGATCCCGACCACGCGCCCTGCGTTGCCCACTTCTTTCGCAAGGGCGAGCGTCGTCGTTCCTGCACCACAACCGACATCCAAGACGCTCTCACCGATACCTGCGCTGGCGACTTGGATTGCCGTTCCTGTAAGATTTGCAAACATATTGTCGATCTGGATATGTCGGTCTGACCATACGTTCGAGACTTCCTGGTTCCAATATTCGGAATATCCTTCATAGTGGGTGCTTACAACTCTATTTATTGTCATTTGAATATAATCCTCGACTAGTTTTCACTATAACTAGAGAAGCAATTTCTTAAATGACGCTTAGTTGAGACTCTCGAACCAGTCTGATGTTATGGTGTACAATAGATTATTTGATCGACATGGTTTAATTCTCGATACTATTCTTTTAGGCCTGCGAGCAACACATAGCGGCCAGTAGGGTCCAATGGAGCTTGTTCAACAGAAAGCTTGTGTTCCCGCATAATTCCCATTAGCCAAGGAGTCGCGTGTAGACCACCATGAAACGAATTCAACATCATGTGCATTGAAAATCCAGCCGAAGATGTCGGGGTGACTTCGTCTCTATTCAAAAGCTGCGTCGCGAGTAAAAGATGCCCGTGAGGACGCAAAACTGATGTGGCATTTCCTATTATCTGGCAGACTGTATCTGGTTCAAAATAATGCATGCAGTCATTTAGCAAGACCACATCGGCAGCTACACCGATATAGCTTTCCTGAGCGCTAATGTCCTTAACAACGAACGAGCAACGCTCGTCACAGTGCATCTCCCGGAATGTCCCCTCGGCGATGTTTCTTGCTTCCTCTACATCCCAGACTTCACCAGTAACGCCACTGTTTTGCGCTGCTAACGAGGCAAGATAAAGACCATGACTTCCAGCCATGTCAATGATAAACTTGTTACCAGAAGATATCGGAGTAGCCAGGAAGTTCGTCATATTTGCTCTAGCAAGGTTCTTCATTGCTAGGTGAAAGGACTCACTCGACGTTTTGTCACGTCTCATCTTACGTTCTTGGTGCCACGGCAAAGGCTCGGAAGCAGCAAGGCTCTCTCCGATCCTCGCCCATGTATCCCACTGTCGCCTCTGATGCTCGACCACATTGCCCATATACTCTGCACTACTGACCAGTAAATGCCTATCAACAATTTGAGAATTGAAAAAATGTCCAGAGTATGGATCTTTATCGACTAGTTCTAGTGCGACTAAGGCATTCAAAAGAATCCTCGTTCGCCGTGGGTTCCAACTCATTCTGCCGGCTATCATGTCAACATCAGATGGTTCTGAAAGTAGCTCAAAAAGCCCACTATAGTGAGCAAAGTGCAAAAGCGCTGAATCGTGGAATCCATCTGCCATCTTGAATAAATTCTGCGTATCGAGAGCTTTACCGTTCATGACTTATCTCCTCTACAAGGCGGAAGGAAATGGGGTAGAGATCCGAGAAAACAGGGCCATGCCGTCGCTGACACCGAGCCAGATCTCGAAAGCGCGTATAAGCGCCACCGCGGCAGACTTGGTAAGTCTCGCCATGGGCAATTGATACGAGGTCATCAGCTACCGAGTGACCACCCTTATAAGGCGCGTAACAATCAGCCGTCCACTCTTCAACATTACCCGCCATATCCAAGGCGCCAAACGGTGACGCGCCACGCGGGAAACATCCGACGGGCGTAGGCATTAGCAACCCGCTTTCCAACGTGTTTGCGCAGTCATCTGTGTACTCACCCCACGGGAACGTGTGACCTTCTTGGCCAGCTGCCGCGAATTCCCACTCTGCCTCGGTTGGCAGTCTGAACCGCCTTCCAGTCTCCTCGGACAACCAGCATGTATATGCCAATGCAGCATTCAGGCTCACGGTATGCACAGGAAGATTAGCCAAGGTGGGGTGAAAGCGGCCATGCAGCCAAGTGGTGGGAAATTCCGAGAGGTCGGTAGCTTTCAAAAATTCTGCGTATTCTCCACAAGTGACCAAATACTTCCCAATTCTAAAGTTTCGGATGCTGACGAAATGTCTAGGCACCTCTTTTTCGATCCACTCTCGCTTGACACCGAAATCTTTATGTGAAGCGACCACCTCATCAACATGTTCTGCACGTAGGCCAATCGGTGCGTAGGCCGAAGGAACAAAGCTCATTGCTGGATCGCGGGTAACGATCCGTGGATCTCCCTTCATTCCAAGCAATGTTCCGGCTGCCACACGTATCTCCACGCTTGTCTCGAAATCCTCGATTAGATCAACTAATTCGCGTGCTGACGCGCTAATAAGGGAACGGGTCGCCCTCGATAAATCTTCAGCAACCGGACTTAGATACGTGTCAGGTAAGCCCATTGCAGATCGCGAACTGATATTTCTGATCTCGTCCTGGATCCGGGCGAACTGGATCTTCATTGTTCTCCTCTTACCTTTATCTAAGTTCAGTCAACGTTCCCTAAATCCATCCAGCGTCTACTTAGACGCTGGAGATAAAAGCTCCGTTGGCATAGCACCATCGCACAGCCTAACTGGCAGCCAATCCTTATCGGGCGAGCTCACGCGAACATAGTAGCCATCTGGGTCGATTACCCTGAAGTCGCGGACACCCCACGGCTGCATTGTCAATTCTTCAGTGCGCGTTTTGGAGTGAGTCAAAGCGCGATGATAGAGAGGCTCCAAAGCGTGGTCCTCCACATAAAGACAGATCTCGACGCCAATGCCCTTCGGCATTGTCAACCCAGATCGCCGCAGGTGATGGTTGAGTGAGAGACCATCAAGGTAACCCAAGCCAATCATCACGGGGCCTAAGAAGACTGGCGTGTGTCTCAGCAGCCGTCCATCCAACACCACTTCTCGCATTTTCCCGACTGAAAAGCCGAGCACCGAATGATAGAAGTTCGCCGACACTTCGACATCCGCCACGAAGAGCTCTATCTTTTGTCCGATCAACATGTCTGCCAATCTCCTAATAGCCTCCGAAACCAGCGCTTCTGACCTGAGCTCCTGCTAATATCACTTTCCCTCGGATTGAACTTTGCCGACAAGCAGCTCTCCCTCGATTAAGCGATCGCGAAAGCCTCCTGGAAATACATATCGGTCCATGAGATCCTGACTGAGGGAGTCTGACCGCACTCTCTTCAGGCGAATGGCCCTATCTACTGTCGGGATTTGAAGATCTCCCGCGACTGGAAGTGAGGCATTTCCCAGAATGATGGGGGCCTTATACCAGATGATTTCATCAGCAAGTTCCTTAACCAGCATCTCCGTGGTTAATGAGGTGCCTGCTTCAACCATGACCAAATTGATCCCACGCGAAGCGAGTTTGGTCAGAACCCAGGATATATCGACTCTTCCATCGGAAGAGGTTGGCGAGAACAGGATCTCGACCAACCTGTGCTCCAAATCCCGAGTCTTTTCGCAGTTGGCCGAGTCTACTGCCACGACTAAACTAGGAACTTGGTGTGACGACTTAACAACCTCCGAGTCGATTGGCGTCCGCAGCTTGCTGTCCAAAATTACCCGAAGAGGCTGCCGTCGTAGTGGATCAATCTCTCGGTGCGTTAAACGCGGATTGTCCGAGAGAATGGTGCCGACACCGGTAAGAACCGCATCCGCGTTAGAGCGCTGAATGTGAACCTGATGTCTTGAGGTTTCGCAAGTGATCCACCGATTATCGGTGTCCGGAAAGCCAATGCGGCCGTCCAGGGATGTCGCAAGCTTCAAAACAACATAAGGTCGATCCCGCAATATCCTGCTGAAAAACCCGAGGTTGATATCTACTGCGAGTTCGTGGAGTAGGCCTACTTCGACGTGAACTCCATTGGCGATCAGAATGTCTATCCCTCGTCCTCGGACGCGCTCGTCGGGATCTCTAGGAACAGCGACGACCACCCGCTTGATACCTGCAGCCACGAGTGCGTAAGCACAAGGCAGCGTAAGGCCATAGTGAGAACACGGCTCGAGTGTTACGAAAGCCGTCGCACCTCTGGCTGCGCCAGCAGCTTCTGTGAGAGCGACGGCTTCGGCGTGCGGTCGACCGCTGGGCTGCGTCCAGCCGCGCCCGACCACACGGCCGTCAAGTGTAATAATGCATCCAACCGCCGGATTTGGCGCAGTCGTACCAAGCGCCTTCGATGCGAGTCTGATCGCATCAAGCATGTTACGTCTATCGGATTCACGCGCGTCAGCCTCAGCATCATTGATGGGCTCTGCTAGCCTCTTGTCGGCCATGACCTCAGTTTCCTTTGATGGTATGCCGTTTTTTCGTGAGCGGTCCGAGACCAACATGGGCAGAATTTATCTACTAAGGCCTGTTGCTATGAAGTTTTGGAAACTCAGTGCAAGTTGACTGAACTCAAGCGTTCGCTTCTTGAAACGCGCGCCAATACGAATCTTTAACGAGATCAGGGATACGGTCCAGCTTCTCACGCAGCACTCCCTCGAGCAACTGACAAGCGTCGATTGAACCGCAATCCTTGATCAAATCACCCATCGCTCGGAATTGATCACTAATACGTATTCGGGAGGCACTATCCTCGAACTCTGGCAGGCGGAGACTATGCGTACGTTCCGTCAAGTTACTGACACTACGTATCATCTCGAAATTTGCGGTTGCTTTGACAACTTTCTTATAAATCACCTCGAGCTCCCTTGTCTCCTCCAATGGTGTCTTAATTCCAGATACTACAAGACTTTTTGCAAACGACGTCATCGCCGAGGAAATTTCATTGGAATGCACGTCACTAATACCCCTATCTTTATTAGGGCACAAGGATACAACTTTAGCGACAGAATGTTGGAGAATTAGGAACAACATTTCGTATAAATCTCTTGCTTCTTTGATATCTATTTGCTTTGCAAAAAATCCTCGATTTGACTGGCTGTAGATAAGTGCCTCCGTCTGGAGGCGAGTTAAAGCCTCTCTGACCGGTGTTTGGCTTATCTTTAAGTTCTCTGCCATTTTCCCTACGTGGATTTGTTCGCCAGGCTTGAAATAATGTTCCGACAGCATCCTTTTTAGGGCAACGTAGGCAGACTGTACCTTTCCCGAATCGTGTAGCTCGCTTCCCATCACCCACCTCTTTATTGTGATTGTTCCTTGACTCTCAGAACTCGGCACGTTTTGCATCTCCAACGCTGCGATCTATGCTCCAATTGGCGGCTTATTAAACTCTATCCAGTTTGGAAATCGTAGTTCCGTCTCTTCGACCGACAGCACCGCTTGGCAGGGTCGGCTCCTGCTCGGGAGGGCTCAGGACCATGGGTTCCAAGCTCGACGTAGTTTAACCCGACAGGTCGTTAGATGGGCATGCACCGGTGTGCCTAACCAGGTTAACATTAGAGCCCATATGTTGATTGCCGGCAAAGGAATATATCAAGTGATATATTTGAGAACCTATCTGACGCCTTCCTTCCGACGCTAACTTAATCGAGGTCCTCAGACACGGGCGAGGTAATGTCGCCGGCGAACAGCTTGGCCTAATGCACTGACGCAGACGGGTGATTCGCGGACTTGGTTGGGCATGGCACATTGGGCGGATGGCCCAGAACATCTGCCTTGTTGTCGACGATGGTGATCGTAGGCGGCTGGCATCGATTGCGGCGGACCGGAACCGTCCCCAGAAGCTTCGGGGAGCATTCAAGCGGCATTGACACCTACTACAACGACGCCCTGCGTTCCTTGATCGCCCGACGCGAAGAGCTTGACCCGGTGCTGGTACGCCGCGACCCGCGCGACCTGTCAAGGGTGTGGGTGCTGGACCCGGACGACAGCACATACGTCGAGGTGCCGTGCAGCCGGCAGGGACGGCCCGCCATCTCGCTCCACGAGCACCGCCTGGCAGTGGCGCACCTGCGCGCGCAGGGGCAGGCGGCGGTGAACGAGGACGCGATCTTCCGCGCCGTCCAGCAACAGCGCAAGATCGTGCACGGGGCAGCGCAGCGCACCCGATCCGCCCGCCGCCAGGTTGCACGCACGGCGGATGCGGCCCGCGGCGCGCCGGCACGGAAAACGTCCGAACCTCCAGTCCTGCCGGGTAACGCGATGGAGCCGACCGATGATGCTGGGGCGGCCTACGATCTCGACCCCTACCCGGCGGAGCGGTGGTGATGCAGGACGGCGCCCTCGCCCACCTCGTGCCTGAGGCGCGTGCGGCGGCGCTGCAGCCCGATGCGGAGCGGCTTGCGCTGTTGCCCAAGGAACGGTGGTGGGTTGCGCACGACCGGGCTCAGACCGTGCTGGCGCGCTTGGACGGGCTGCTGCGCGACGGGCCGGGCCAGATCCGGCCACCCAATCTCCTGCTGGCTGGCCCGTCGAACAGCGGCAAATCATGGATCGTGGAACGCTTCGCACGCGCCCATGCGCTGCCCGGCGGCCAGGATGCCGAGCGCCTGCCCGTGGTGGCCATGCAGATGCCGACGGAGCCGACGGTGTCGCGCTTCTACGCCGCCCTGCTCACCCGCCTCGGGGCGCCCGTGGCCCGCGCGGGGCCGGGTGGGCGCAAGCACGAACTGGAGCAGCTTGCCCTGCGCGTGCTGCGCGGCGTCGGCGCGCGGCTGCTGGTGATCGACGAGCTGAACAACATGCTCGGCGGCACCCGCACGGCGCGGGGCGAGTTCCTGAACCTCTTGCGCTGGCTCGGCAACGAGCTGCGCATCCCCATCGTCGGCGCGGGCACGCGCGACGCCTGGCTCGCCGTTCGCACCGATCCGCAGCTGGAGAACCGCTTCGAGCCGTTCGCGCTGCCGCCCTGGCAGGCCGGGCCGGACGCGGCGCGCCTGC
>CAXTUQ010000088.1:0-14131 GCA_964247405.1 uncultured Acetobacteraceae bacterium | reverse complement strand
GCTTCAAGGCTGGACGGGATTTAGGATGGGTGGGGTCGGGGTCCTGGGCCATGATGCCGGTTTTCGCGTGCAGGCGCCGGGCTGACAAGATCACCTCCGGAGCCAAATCATAGAGATGCAAGCTGCCATGTCCCCACAGCCGGACACCGTGTTCGAAGCGGTGATCATCCCGCATCGCAGCCTGACACGCGCCGGGCTGCGCTGGCTTGTGGGCTTCATCTGCCTGTTGAGCACGATGATCTCGGTGGGGCTTTGGTTCATCGGCGCCTGGCCGGTGATCGGGTTCAACGGGGCGGAGATCGCCCTGGCGTTCGTACTGCTGCGCCGCAACGCGCGGGCGTCCCGGGCGAGCGAGATGCTGCTGCTGTCCGACGAAGGGCTGCGGGTGGTGCGGACGGATATGGCCGGACGCCGGGTGGAGCGCCGCCTGCAGTCGGCCTGGCTGCGGGCCGAGTTGGAGGAACGGGCTGGCCGCGTCCCGGCGCTATGGCTGTCTGACCGCGGCGCCCGGATGGAGGTGGGTGCCGAGTTGGGTGAAACCGAGAAGCGCGACCTCGCCGCAGCCCTGGCAGCGGCGCTGCACCGCCATCGCAACCCGAAATTCGATAATCCGCAATTGCGGGCCGAGTGACGCCGCTCCGATCAAGGCGCGCGAAACTACGCTTCTGCAGGTCCCATCGATTTGATAAGTTCGAAGACGCGCTTGCGAACAGATGGCTCGGTGATGCGGTAATAAGCCCGAACCAGTTCCAAGGTTTCCCGGCGATTCAGGGTTTCGTCCGCGCCGAAACCATCCTGTGCTTCAGCGAAGCCACCCGCGACGCGGGTGGTGTGATGGGTGCCGTGCAACCCGGCAATCGGCTCCGGCATGTCATCAAAGAAGAAGCTGATGGACACATCCAGCACGCGCGACAGGTCGAACAAACGGGATGCGCCGACCCGGTTCACGCCGCGCTCGTATTTCTGCACCTGCTGGAAAGTGAGGCCCAGCGCCTCCCCAAGCCGCTCCTGCGACATGCCCATCAAGGTGCGGCGCAAACGGATGCGACCGC
Source organism: uncultured Acetobacteraceae bacterium (assembly GCA_964247405.1). Lineage (GTDB taxonomy): Bacteria > Pseudomonadota > Alphaproteobacteria > Acetobacterales > Acetobacteraceae > CAHJXG01. The sequence continues at coordinate 13,079 of CAXTUQ010000088.1, read as the reverse complement.
CGACATGGATATCGATGGGACTCGGACGGCTCTCCTTGTCGCTGCTCACCATGAATGCATCCGACCCCATGCTCGTCTCCACGACAGCGTTATACGGGAATTTCTAGTTTTAGAGTTAACAATGCAACCGGGAATTGTCAATGCTTTGCAACGATCAATCCTTCTGCGCCCAAATTGAGATCGCCCTCACATTCTAAGCGGCGGACCGGTTGTGTCGGCGTGTCATGCCGACGGCGATTCCCGTGCCGGCCAACGACAGCAAGCCTGGAAGCACCAGGCCCCAGCGTGAGAACGACGTCGGCGGGCGCCGGCCGGGCAATGGCAGTGCCAAGGTGCCCGCCACCGCCATGGGCAGCCGGCCCAATTCCCGGCCTCGGCTGTCAAAGCCAACCGAGATGCCGGTGTTCGCCGCGCGCATCAGCGGCAGCCCCTCCTCGACCGCGCGCAGCCGGGCCGCCGCGAGGTGCTGCCGCGGCCCGGTAGAGTTGCCGAACCACGCGTCGTTCGTGATGTTGACCAGCCAGTCCGGCCGGTCCGACTGATCCACGACCTGAGCCGGAAAAATGGCCTCGTAGCAGATCATCGCGCCGAATGGCGGCACGCCTGGCATGTGCAGCGTTTCCGGGCCGCGGCCAAAGGCGAACTGGCCGGGCACCACCTGGATCGAGAGGGGCACCCAGGACGGCGCATACTCGCCGAACGGGACGAGGTGCCATTTGTCATAGATGCCCGCGACCTCGCCGCCGGGCGTCATGGCGACCAGGCTGTTGCGCGGCAGGTTGCCGGGATCGGCCGTCGGCGCGCCCTCGGTGAACGTCAGGCTGCCGACGATGGCGGCCCGTGCCGGCGCGGCGGCCTCGGCGATGGCCTGACGCGCGGCGGCATCCGACTGCAGCAGGAACACGCTTGAGGTTTCGGGCCAGATCACCACAGAGGGGGCGCCGTTCAGCGCCGCCACGCCCTGCCGGGTCAGGGCCAGGTGGCGCTCAAACGTCGCCAGCGCCGTCGCGCGGTCCCACTTCTGGCCCTGCGTCACATTGCCCTGCACGAGCACCGCCACGAGGCCCGAACCCGGCGGCTCCGGCTCCTGCAGCCGCACCCAACCCAGCGCGGCCCAGCCTGCCAGCACCACCGCCGCGCCGGCCATGGCGCGCCGGCCCAAGGCCGGGGATGCCGCCAGCAGCAGCGTGGCCAGCGTCAGGCCCGGCGTGCCGACCCAGGCCGCGGGCTGGATCATCACGTCGCCCAGGCCGCCGGGGATCGCCCACACGCTGCCCCACGGGTTCCAGGGAAACCCGGTGCCGACATACTGCCGCGCGATGTCGAACAGCGTCCAGGCCGACGCCAGCATCAGCACCCGGCGCCAGCCCGGCTGCGCCAGGCGGGCCAGGGCGCAAGGCGCCGCGATGAAAAAGGCCAGCAGCGCAGACAACGCCGGTACCGCGAAGGGGACCAGCCACCAGTACCGCGCCGATTCCAGCAGGATGGCCTCGGTGATCCAATACAGTCCGAAGACGTGGTGGCCGAGGCCGAACCAGAAGCCGCGCCGCGCCGCCGCCCATGTCCCGCACGACCCGTCGATCAGGCACAACAGGCCCGGCACCGCCAGCAGCAGCACGGGGATCGCGTGCAGCGGCGGCAAGGCGGCGGCAGAAAGCGCCCCCAAGCCCGCCGCCGCCAGGTCGGCCCGCCAGCCGGTCGCCGCGCGCAGGCGCAGCCACGGCCCAGCCAAGCCCGTGCCAGCCACGCCCGTGCCAGTCACGCCCGTATGCGTCACGCCCGGACCAGGCGCTCGGGCGGCACCGGGTCGCCGCGCAGCACGGCGACGATGCACTCGGCCGCCATCACGCCCATGTTCACCAAGCTGCCGTCGGTCACGCCCGCGACGTGCGGAGTGCAGATCACGCGCGGGTGGCGGCGCAGCGGATGGTCCCCGGGCGGCGGCTCGTCCTCGAACACGTCCAGCCCGGCGCCGGCCAGGTGCCCGGCCTCCAACGCCGCCAGCAGCGCGGCCTCGTCGATCAGGCCGCCGCGGGCGGTGTTGAGCACGATCGCGCCACGCGGCAAGGCGGCCAGCTCCGCCGCGCCGATCAGGCGCCGGGTGGCTGAGAGCAGCGGCACATGCAAGGACAGCACGTCGGACCGCGCGAGCAGGGCGTGCAGGCTCGCCACGGCCTCGATGCCCGTGCTGTCCGGCAAAGCCGGGTCGTAGGCTGCGATCGACATGCCGAACGCAGCCGCCAATCGCGCCACGGCCTGCCCGATGGCGCCGCAGCCGACCAGCCCCAGGCGCAGCCCGGCCACGTCCCGGACCTTGGTGTCCGCCTTGCGCCAGGCCCCGCCAGCCACTTGGGCCGAGAGCAGCGGCAGATCCTTGGCCAAGGCCAGCAGCAGCGCCATGGCGTGCTCGGCCACGGCCTGCGTGTTGGACCCGGGTGCGCGGGTGACGACGATGCCGCGGCGCTGCGCCTCCGCCACGTCCACGTCGTCCACGCCCACGCCGTGCCGGGCGACGATGCGCAGGCCCGGCGCCGCGTCCATCACCGCCGCCGTGACCGGCCCCTGGCGGGACAGGATGGCGACCGGCTGGACCTTTGCTGCAAGCGCCGCCACCTCTGCCGCCGACGGGAACGGGGGCATGTAGTGCAGGGTGGCGCCCAAAGCCTCGATGGACGCGACCGCCGCCGGCGCGAGGCGGGGCGCGGTCATGATCACATCCATCAGGATCTATCCAGATTGGGTTGCGGACGCCGGGTCAGGGGCTGCGCGTCAGTCCGGCAGGTCACGGCTTTGGCGCTCGTAGTGCCGGTAGTACTTGTCGGTGATCATGTCGGTTTTCACGATGATGGCCACGTCGGTCGTGTTGAACTGCGGATCGACCACCGCGCCGTCGCCGACAAACGCGCCGGCCCGCAGGTAGCCCTTGATCAGCGGCGGCAGCATCTGGCTGGCGCGGCGAGGGTCGATGAGGGCGGGATCGAGCCGGCGCATGTCGATGTAGCGTTCCCGCCGTGCCCGGGGGCACAGGGCCGGGGGCGCGAGGTGATGGCCGTACAGATAGGTCAGCTCGGTCGCCAAGGCGTCCGGGTCGGTGCCGGGCAGGCTGGCGCAGCCGAACAGCAGTTCGATCTGGTTATGGAACACATAGGCGGTGATGCCGCGCCACAACAGTTGCATCACCGCCCGGCCGCGATACCGGGCATCGACGCAGGAGCGTCCGAGTTCCAGGATCTGGCCGGGGAAGCTGAGGATCGGCCCGATGTCGTATTCGGCTGCCGAATAGAAGTCCCCGACCGCGTCCGCGCCGGCCTGCTGGATCAATCGGTAGGTGCCGACAACCGCTTCCGGACCCGACCCGATCTCGTGGTCGATCACCAGCAGGTGTTCGGCCACGGCGTCGTAGGCGTCCTGGTCGCGCCGGCTTTGCCGGGCCGCTTGATCCGGGATGGCGCCCATCTCCTCAAAGAAAACGCGGTAGCGCAAGGCCAGGGCGGCATCCACCTCGTTCCGCGTCGAAGCGATGCGAAGGCCGAGGTTGCCTGCCCGCAGTTCTCCGAAACCTCGGGCGCCGGCCGGGACCTGCAATGGCTGAAGGTCTGTCACGAGGCCAGCGCCATCAGGCAGCAACACTTGAGGATTCGGGTGTCCGCCAACTGGCCACCCTCCGTAATGGCGCCTTGCCGCCCACCGTGACGGAACGGTCCACGCATAAGACGGATGAAAGGAAGCAAGGCCGTCGCCGGCCCGGCGCAGGGACACGATTAGCCGATTCCGTCATCCGCATCACGGTTTCCGGCGTAGCCGATGTCGGCGCTGTCTGTCGAATCCCGACATTCCGTCAGCGCAAGGACCTCTGCACGGCTGGCCTGAGGGCGCCAGGCTTATCCCGTTCAAGCATCATCTGCACGGGCAGGTCCGCCCGTGCAGATAAAGCCGCTCGCTTCACTAATCGCGAGAGCGTGTTGCCTGAGCCAAACCGTACAAATCACGCGCTAACGTGCGCGAGGCTTGGTGCCCAGGCCGATTTTCTTGGCAAGTGAGGAGCGGTGCCGTGCATAGTTCGGCGCCACCATCGGATAATCTGGCGGCAGTTGCCACTTTTCCCGGTACTGCTCCGGAGTCATATTGTAAGAAGTTTTCAGATGGCGCTTGAGCATTTTCAGCTTCTTTCCATCTTCAAGGCAGATGATATGGTCGGGAAATACCGATTTCTTGACCGGCACGGCCGGTTGCTGCTTGTCGGGCACAACCGGTTCTTTTCCAACCCCGGCCAGAGTGCGATAGACCTCTTGGATCAGGTTCGGCAACGCATCGGGCGCGACCGAGTTATTGGAAACATGAGCCGAGACGATCTGAGCTGTCAGCCCAAGAACGTCCGAGTTAGCCGTTGCTTCAACCATAGGAACCCTTTCGTTGCTGAAGTAGTGAGGCATATACGGTTTTACCTCGTCACTTCGCAATAGAGGACTTGTAAAATAAACATGGGGTCAATCATGCCTGACGAAGTGCTGCCGGCGGAACCGGCAGACCAGCACCTGGACATCACCCGAGAGGTTTGCCCAATGACCTATGTCCGCACCCGCCTCGCACTTGACCGACTGGCACCTGGACAAATGTTGATGGTGCGCCTGAGCGGAGAGGAACCACGCCGCAACGTCCCGCGGACTGCGGTCGAGCAGGGGCATGTTGTGATCAGCCAGAATGATAACTATGACGGAACGACTGACGTGCTGCTGCGCCGCGGGCCGCCCCGTTTGTAGAAGGACCGGAGCAAGGCGATGCCGGCGCCGGGCCGGCTACAGTGGCCGCCGCAGCACCAGCGCGTCGCCTCCGCCCGGGTAGTAGCCGCGCCGGCACCCAACCGTGACGAAGCCGATGTCGGCATAAAGCGCGCGCGCCGGGCCGTTGCCGGACGCGACTTCAAGGAAGAAGGCGCCAGCGCCACGCTGCCGTGCCGTGACCATGGCCCGTTCCAGCAACGCCCGCCCGAAGCCCTGGCGCTGAACCGCGGGGTCCACTGCCAGGGTCAGCACCTCCGCCTCGTCGGCGGCGACCCGCGCCAGGATCATGCCGCCGGCCGGTTCGATCCAGCCGAACGCACCGGGCAGGGCAAGCTGCAACCCGATAGCGTCAGCGCCCCAGCGTTCGCGGTCAGCAAATGCGCGGGCGTGCAGCAACGCCATAGCCTCGGCATGGGCAGGGGTCGCCGCGACGAGCGGGGCGGTCACATCGGCTTCACCGGGCGCGCTTCCGGCGGGTCCACATATAAGGGCTGCGCCGGGCGAAGATCCGGTCCTGCACTGACCCGGCGCCGGGCGGCAGCCGCCACGCCGGCCGGCGTGGGCATCCGAGCCGGAAGCAGCAGCACGTCCGCGCCACGCGCCGCGAGCCGGGACGCCACGGCGATGGCGGCATCCCCGGCCAGCGACACCGGGCCAAGCGGGTCCGGAAGCGCATGGAGCGCCACCGTCGCAACGCCGCCGCCATGTTCCAAGAATACACGGCCGCGGCGCGTATCGACCGCCACCCATTGCAGGCGTCCGCTATCCGGGGCGGCCAAGGCTTCGCCCACCGTGACGCCCACCACGGGCACGCCGGCGGCGAGCGCAATGCCGTGCGCAAGCGACAGAGCGGCACGGATGCCGGTGAAACTCCCCGGTCCAATCGTCACCGCCACCATCGCTAACTGAGCGGGCATGATCCCTGCCTCGGACAGCGCCGCCTGGGCCATCGCGGGGAGTGCCGCAACCTGGCCCCGGGCACCGATGGCCCGGCGCTCCGCCACGACGCCATGAGGTCCGACCACCCCGGCCGAGCAACCCGACAGCGCCGCGTCCAGCGCGAGGACCAAACGACCCTCAGAGAAGATGGGCCTCATCAGACGCAAACCGTGGCAGGCGCGATCCCGCCGGGCTGACATCGATGATCAGACCCGGCATCACATCGTCATCCCCCGGCGGGATCGCCGGCCGCTGGGCGCGTCAGGCCTCGACCTGCTCGACCGACGTCACCTCCGGCACGTAATGCCGCAGCATGTTCTCGATGCCGTGCTTCAAGGTGGCGCTGGAGGACGGGCAACCGCTGCAGGCGCCCTGCATGTGCAGGCGCACCACGCCCTCGCGGTAGCCGCGGAACACGATGTCGCCGCCGTCGCTGGCGACGGCCGGACGCACACGGCTGTCGAGCAACTCCTTGATCTGGTCAACAATCTCCTGGTCCTCGGGCGACACGTCCTCGTCCACCACGGCGCCCAGACCCTCGATCACCGGGCGGCCGGCGACGAAGTGCTCCATGATCGCGCCGAGCACCTGAGGCCGCAGCGCCTGCCATTCGGCGATGTCAGACTTGGTCACAGTGACGAAGTCGCCGCCCAGGAACACGCGGGCCACGCCGGGCAGGGCGAACAGCGCGGTGGCGAGCGGGCTGCGGGCCGCCGTGTCCGGCCCGGCGAAGTCGGCCGTGCCGTCGCCCATCACGTCCCGCCCGGGCAGGAACTTGAGCGTGGCCGGGTTGGGGGTGCCTTCGGTTTCGATGAACATCGGTTTACCTCAAGAATGTGGACTGGTGGGGTCCGGATACCCGCACATGTGGCCAAAAGCAGCGCCTGATGCAAGTGGCAGGGAACGCCGCGCCGTTCACTCCGCTGCCTGCTGCACGGACCGCCGTGCCCGGAGCCGCCGGATGCGGCGCGCGTCGGCGTCCAGGATGCGGAACTCCAGCCCCGAAGCGTGGCTGATCACCTCGCCGCGCGCTGGCACCCGGCCGGCCAGGGTGAACACCAGGCCGCCGACCGTGTCGATGTCGGCCTCGCGCTCGTCCTCGGTCAGCGTCTGGCCAAGCCGCGTCTCGAAGTCCTCGATGGACAGCCGGGCATCAAGGTCGAGCGCGCCGTCGGGGCGTTCGACGATCATCGGACCCTCGACCTCGTCGTGCTCGTCTGCGATGTCGCCGACGATCTCTTCCACCAAGTCCTCGATGGTGAGCAGGCCGTCGATGCCGCCGTACTCGTCCACGACGAGCGCCAGGTGCATCCGCGCCTGACGCATCTGCAGCAGCAGGTCCAGCACCGGGATTTGCGGCGCCACCATCAGCGGCAGCCGCAGCAGGGCCTCCAGGTTGAAGGCGTCGGGACGGCCGACATAGGCGAACAGGTCCTTGATGTGGACCATGCCCACGATGTCGTCCAACTGCTCGCGATACACCGGCAGGCGGGAATGGCCTTCCCGGCGGATCTGGTCCAGCGCCTGTTCCAAGGTGACATCGACCGGCATGGCGACGATGTCGGCGCGGGGCACCATCACGTCGTCGGCCGACTTGCCGCGGAGCCGCAGCACGTTGGCGATCAGCGCCCGTTCCTGGCGGTCCAGCTCGGGCACCGTGCCGTCCGTTTGGCTGTCGTCGGCGGATTGCTGGACCAGCTCGGCGATGCTTTCACGCACGTTGTGCTCGGGCTGACGCCGCCGAAGCCGTTGCCGCACCCGGTTCAGGAAGCCGCGTTGGGTCGCGATCATGGCCGGCGCCGGGCGGCGTGCCACGGGTCGGGCACGCCGATGCGGTGCAGCAGCCGGGTTTCCGCCATCTCCATGCGCCGGGCCTCGCCGGGCCAGGCGTGGTCATGGCCGCGCAGGTGCAGCGCGCCGTGCACGACGAGGTGGGCCAAGTGGTGCGACGGCCTGCGCCCGGCGGCCCGCGCTTCCCGCCGCACGACGCCCAGGGCCAGGATGATGTCCCCGCTGTCGAAGGTCAGCACGTTGGTCGGCTTGTTCCGGCCGCGGTGCCGCGCGTTCAGACGCTTCACCGCCAGGTCGGACGCGAGGACCACGGCCCCGGCGCCCCCTGCGGCCCGCGCTGCCCGGGCAGCCGTCGCTTCGGCGCGTCGCGCGAACCGCCGCCATCCTGAGTCGGCCACAATGATGACGGCCTCGTCGGTAAGCCCCGCCGAAGCGGGGCCTCGTCTGCTGTCAGGGTCCATTGGTGTCCTGGGGGTCGGCGGGCGGCTCGGTGCGCGGCCGGCCGCGTGGGCCGCGATTCTGCCCGGCTTCGGGCATGCCCGCATCGCGCTGAGCCTGCGCCCGTTGCTCATATGCTCCGACGATAGCGGCGACCAGCGGATGGCGCACCACGTCGCGCACCCCGAACCGGGTGATGCCGATGCCGGAGAGGCCGTCCAACGTGTCGAGCGCGTCGCGCAGCCCGCTGCGCTGGCCCGACGGCAGGTCGATCTGGCTCAGGTCGCCGGTGATCACCATGCGCGTGCCCTCGCCCATGCGGGTCAGGAACATCTTCATCTGCACGGGCGTCGTGTTCTGCGCCTCGTCCAAGATCACGAAGGCGTGCGCTAGGGTGCGGCCGCGCATGAAGGCGAGCGGCGCCACCTCGATTTCCCCCGTGCCCATGCGCCGGATCACCTGGTCGCCCGGCATCATGTCATGCAGCGCGTCGTACAGCGGGCGGAGATAGGGATCGACCTTTTCCTTGAGGTCGCCGGGCAGGAAACCCAGGCGTTCCCCGGCTTCCACCGCCGGGCGGGACAGCACGATGCGGTCCACGCGCCCGGCCTGCAGCATCGCGACCGCCTGGGCGACGGCAAGGTAGGTCTTGCCGGTGCCGGCCGGGCCGATGCCGAACACCATCTCGTGCCGGCCGAGCATCTCCATATAGGTCGCCTGGCCCGGCGAGCGCGGGCCGACCGTGCCGCGGCGGGTCTGGATCGCCGGCAGGTCGGACAGCGGCAGCCGCGGGTCGGGATCGGTTTCGGACATGCGGATCGCCGCCTCCACGTCGGCGCGGGACACGCCCTTGCCGCGTTCGAGGCGTTTGTACAACCCGGTCAGTGCCGCCTCCGCCGCCTGCACGCGCGCCGGCTCCCCGCTGATGGCGACGCGGTTGCCGCGGGAGGACATGCGGACGCCGAGGCCCTGCTCCAATCGGACCAAGTGGCGGTCATGATCGCCGAACAGCAGCGGCAGCAACGCGTTGTCGTTGAATTGCAGCGTCACCGCCTTGCCGGGCGATGCCGCATCCGGGGACGTCGAAGCCGGGGTCGCGGCGAGGATGTTCAAGCGCAGATTTGCTCCAGGTTCAGGGTTCCAGCCAAGGAATTGGGGCGTCCATCTACAATCGTCACCGGGGCGACCTGGCCAATCAGCGATATTGGGCCAGGGACGTGCACCGGCTGGAGGAAAGGTGATCGCCCGGAAAGCTGCCCGGGACGCCGGCCCGGCCCGGTGAACAGCACAGGCATGACCAGGCCGCGGCTCCGCGCGTTGAACGCCGCCTGCTGCTCCCGAAGCAGGGCCAGCAGGGTTTGCAGGCGCTGGTGCTTCACGGACTCGGCCCCCTGCAGCGGGGCGCCGGCGGCCGGGGTGCCGGGGGGAGTACTGGAAGCTGAACGCCTGTGCGAACTCGACCTGGCGCACGAGGTCCAGCGTCGCCGCGAAGTCTGCGTCGGTTTCCCCAGGGTGCCCCACGATGAAGTCCGAGGACAAGGCAAGATCGGGCCGCGCCGCCCGCAGCCGCTCGACCAGCCGCAGGTAGTCCGCGACGGTATGGCGCCGGTTCATCGCGGCCAATATGCGGTCGGAACCTGACTGCACCGGCAGGTGCAGAAACGGCATCAGTTGCGGCACGTCCCGGTGCGCGTCGATCAGGTCGTCGTCCATGTCGCGCGGGTGCGACGTGGTGTAGCGCAGCCGCAGCAGCCCCGGCAGTTCGGCCAGCGCCCGGATCAGCCGGCCAAAGCTCCATGTACCGCCACCCGGCGCCTCGCCATGCCAGGCGTTGACGTTCTGGCCGAGCAGGGTGATCTCGCGGGCGCCCTGGGACACCAGATGCCGCGCCTCGGCGATCACGGCGGCGGCCGGGCGGCTCGCCTCCGCGCCGCGGGTGTAGGGGACGACGCAGAAGCTGCAGAACTTGTCGCAGCCTTCCTGGACTGTCAGGAATGCCGTCACGCCGGGGGGCGCCGCGCTGTTCGGCAGGTGGTCGAACTTGGCCTCCGCCGGGAAGTCCGTCTCGATCACGCCGCCGCCAGCCCGGGCGGCGCGGGCCACCATCTCCGGCAGGCGGTGGTAGGTTTGCGGCCCCAGCACGATGTCGACATACGGCGCGCGGGCGATGATCTCCGCCCCCTCCGCCTGCGCCACGCAGCCGGCGACGGCCAGGATGGTCGAGCGCCCGGCCGCCTCGCGCGTCTGCTTGACCGCGCGCAGGCGGCCCAACTCGCTGAACACCTTCTCGGCTGCCTTGTCGCGGATATGGCAGGTGTTCAGGATGACCATGTCGGCGTCGTCCGGCGTGGGCGTCGGCGCGAAGCCCAAGGGCGCCAAGACGTCCGCCATGCGTCCGCTGTCATACACGTTCATCTGACAACCCCAGGTGATGACATGCAGCCGCTTCGGGCTTTTCGCATCGTTCGTCGCGGTCACAGCCAAGAACATCCCCCCTCCGGCCGGAGACGCCCGGCCAAGTTCTGGGGAGGAATGGGCGGGTGCCCGGCCTGGGTCAAGCGCAGCAGCGTTCGAAAGCCTCCCTTTGATTTCGCCAATTCCAGCCGGGCCGAGTGTGGCAGATCGGGCCTGAGCCTTGTCAAGCAAAAGCGGGCCGGACCGGCGGTGCATCTTCGGTCGCCGCCGGGTGCAAGGCGGGCTGCACCGGCCGGTTCTGCCGAAGCGTCGCCGCACCCTCTGCAACCACCTGCCACACCGCCTGCGACAGCGCCTTGCGGGATGCATAGGCAGCCGGATCGACTGGCGCATGCAGCAGCACGGTGGCGCGCAGCCCGCTGTGCTGCGCCAGGCGCCAGAAGTGGCTGGCGAGATCCATGTCGCCGTACCAGGCGAACACCGGCCGGGTCGCCCGGCCGATGGGCAGCCCGCCCAACTGGTCGTAAACGATCGACACCGGCTGGACCAGCGGGCATGAACGCCCCGGCTGCGCCTCGGCGACCGAGAAGAACACCGAGCGGAACGGCAGCACCCGGGAGCCGTCGGAGCTGGTGCCTTCCGGAAACAGGATCAGGTTATCGCCCGCGTCCAGGCGGTCCCGCATGGCGTTGCGCTCCCGCCCGGTATCGGCGGGGCGGCGGGTGACGAACACGGTGCGGCCCAGGCGGGCGATGGTGCGGATGACCGGCCAGCGGCCGACTTCCTCCTTAGCGATGAAGCAGGCTTCCAGCACGCCGCCCAAGGCCAGGATGTCGAGCCAGGACGAGTGGTTCGACGCGAACACCACCGGACGCCCGCCTCCTCGCGCCGGTTTGCCGATCACCCGCACCCGCAAGCCGAGCAGACGGCACAGGCTGGCCCAGTACAGCCGGGCGAACACAATCTTGCCACGGCCGGGCACTACGAGCATGGCGGCCTGGATCACCGCGGCCGGGAGCGTCCACAGGGCGATGGCGGCGCCCCGCCGCACGGGCCGCAGGCGACGCGTCCGCGGGCGCGGAGCCGGCTCCGTTCCCACCGGTGCTCCCTCAACCGGCGCCAGGACGGGCAGGCTCCTTTGGCGTGCGCGAGGGATAAGGAGCTTCATGGGAATCAGGTATCAATCCGTATGTGTCGGGACAACAACGCGCCTGTGACAATCTCGGGACGGTGGCGGGCGGCGTAGCGGAATGCACAAGCGAATCGGGCGCGTCCTTGCGGTTTCAGCACTATGCTGCCGTATGTTCAAGACCGGAACGAGCCTTCTGCCCCGGCGGGCGGTCCTGTTCGCCGCCGTGCTGGCCGTGCTGCATGGCGCCGCCGCGGGCGCGGCCGATCCGCAGCCCTACACCGTGTCCATCGCGCCCACCGGCAATGCGGCGTTGGACCAGGCGTTGAAGGACAGCTCCAACCTCGTGTCGCTGCGGGAAAACGCCCCCGTCGGCCCGTTCGCGCTCGTGACCCGCGCGAGAGACGACGGGGGCCGCCTCGCCACGGCACTCAACAGCTACGGCCACTACGGCGCCAGGGTCACGGTCCAAGTGGCCGGGCGCAGCCTCGACGACCCGGCGCTGCCGACGGTGCTGGAAGCCGCGAGCGCTCCGGTCCCGGTGACGGTCGGGATCGACCCCGGGCCGGTGTTCCACCTGCGCCGGGTCACGCTGGAAGGCCAGGTGCCGGAGCCGGCGCGGGCGGCATTGGGCGTCGAGCCTGGAGCGCCGGCGCTGGCGGCAGACGTGCTGGCGGGACAGGGGCGCGTGCTGGATGCGCTGCGCAGCCAGGGCTACGCGCTGGCCAAGGTCGATCCTCCGGTGGCCATGCTCGACGCGTCCGCGCAGGCGTTGGACGTGTCCTACAAGGTGGACACCGGCCCGCAGGTCGATCTCGGGCCGATCAGCATCGACGGGCTGACGCGGGTGGACCCGGCCTTCGTGCGGCGCCGTCTGCTGGTCAGCCAAGGCGAGCGGTTCGACCCGGCGAAGATCGAGAAGGCGCGGGAGGATCTGGCGCAGCTCGGCGTGTTCGCGACCGTCCGCGCCCGGGCGGCCGAGCAGGTGGACGCGGCCGGGCAACTGCCGCTGGCTTTCGACATGACGGAGCGCCCGCGGCACGCCGTGGGCTTCACGGCCGAGTACTCGACCGACCTCGGCGCCAGCGCCGGCGTCACCTTCCAGCACCGCAACCTGTTCGGACAGGCGGAGCAGTTGAACCTGGGCGCCGCGGTGACGCAGCTTGGCGGCAGCGCCAGCCGGGGCAGCGGCTACAACGTGACGGCCGCGCTGACCAAGCCGGACGTGTGGCGGCGGGACCAGTCGGTGACGGTGAACCTGCAAGCGATCAAGGAGAACCTCGATGCCTACAACCGCACGGCGGAGCTGGCCGGCGTCACCCTCAGCCGGAAATTCGCGCAGGTCTGGACCGGCAGCGTCGGCGTGCAGGCGCAGCAATCGTTGATCACCCAGGAAAGCGTGCAGCGCAGCTATACCCTGCTCGGCCTGCCGCTCGGTTTGCGCTACGACTCGACGGGGCCGGAAGGGCTGTTCGAGCCGACGCACGGCATCAAGGCCGCCGCCGCGGCGACGCCGACGCAGGTCCTGGTCGGACGGCAAGCGACGTTCACCATATTGCAGGTGTCGGGTTCGACCTACATCAACC
>CAXTUQ010000087.1:3700-14205 GCA_964247405.1 uncultured Acetobacteraceae bacterium | reverse complement strand
CCGCTGCCCCACCTGCACGACCCCGCCGACCAGGAGAACGGCGCGCTGGACTTGGAGCTTGAGGTGCTGCTGATCACCGCCGCCATGCGCAAGCAGGGCCTCGCGCCGCACCGCCTGTCCATCGGGTCGAGCCTGGCGCTCTACTGGACCCCGGCCCAGCTTCTCACGCACCAGGCGAGCAACGGCTGCAACCTGAACCCCGGCGACCTCCTGGGCACCGGCACCATCTCCGCGCCGACCAGCGACGGCTGCGGCAGCCTGCTGGAGATCACGGGCGGCGGACGCGCCCCGATCACCCTGCCCTCCGGCGAGGAGCGGCGCTTCCTGGAGGACGGCGACGAGGTGATCCTGTGCGCCCGCGCCCGGCGGGATGGCACTGCGTCCATCGGCTTCGGCCCCTGCCGGGGCAGCGTGGCGCCAGCGCTGTAACGACGCCGCGGGTCCGGCTGCCGCAACTTGCTATGCGCATAATGGATGCGCATAATAAGAAGGCTAGTACCAAGGTGCCGCCGTGCCCCATCCCGTTTCGCCTGCTGCTTCGACCACCCTCTCGCCACGGCGTGCCACCAACGTGACGTTGCCGGAGACGCTGTTGCACGATGCGCGCGAGATGGGGATCAACCTGTCGCAGGCCTGCGAGCATGGCCTCGCCCAAGCCGTGGCGGAGCAGCGACGGCGTCGCTGGCTTGAAGCGAACCGGGACGCCATGGACGCCTGGAACGGGCACGTCGCCCAGCATGGCTTGCCGCTCGCCGCCTATCGCCAGTTCTGATGGCTCGGCTTGACGTACACCCGATGCCGGGCAGAGGCCAGGACGGCTACGTGCTCGACGTCCAAGCCGATCTCCTGTCCCACCTTACGACCCGGACCGTGGTGCCTCTGCTGCGGGAGGACAGGGCGCCCAAGCCGATCAACGACCTCAACCCAGTCTTTGAGATCCGCGGCGAGCGGCATGTGATGGTCACTCAGGCAATCGCCAGCGTTCCGGGGCACGAGTTGAAGCGGGCCGTGGCCTCGCTCGCGGAGCAGCACGACCGCGTGGTGCGCGCGCTTGACACCCTGCTGGTTGGGTTCTGAGCAAGCCCCCTGCACCTCCCCTTGCCGGACACAAGCGGGCCGGGCAAGCTCCGCCATTCCGGTTGGTCAGAAGAGAGTTCTATGCGCGCCAAGGATGTAAAGAAGGTCGTGCTCGCCTACTCCGGCGGGCTGGACACCAGCGTCATCCTGCGCTGGCTTCAAACCGCCTACAATTGCGAGGTCGTGACCTTCACCGCCGACCTCGGCCAAGGCGAGGAGTTGGAGCCGGCCCGGCGCAAGGCCGAGCTGCTCGGCGTCAAGGAAATCTTCGTCGATGACCTTCGCGAGACCTTCGTCCGCGACTTCGTGTTCCCGATGTTCCGCGCCAACACGGTGTATGAAGGCCAGTACCTGCTCGGCACCAGCATCGCCCGCCCGCTGATCGCGCAGCGGCAGATCGAGATTGCGGAGCAGGTCGGCGCCGACGCGGTGGCACATGGCGCGACGGGCAAAGGCAACGACCAGGTGCGGTTCGAGATCGCCTACTACGCGCTGAAACCCGACATCAAGGTGATCGCCCCCTGGCGCGAATGGGACCTGACCAGCCGCACCCGGCTGCTGGAGTTCGCCGAGGCCCACCAGATCCCCATCGCCCGCGACAAGCGGGGCGAAGCGCCGTTCAGCGTGGACGCCAACCTGCTGCACTCGTCCTCCGAAGGCAAGATGCTGGAAGACCCGGCCGATGAGGCGCCGGAGGTGGTGTATCAGCGCACCATCCGTCCGGAGGACGCGCCGGACCAGGCCACCGTCATCAGCATCGACTTCGAGCACGGCGACCCCGTCGCCATCGACGGCGCCCCCTTGTCGCCCGCGGCGCTGCTCGCCCGGCTGAACGAGCTGGGCCGGGCCAACGGCATCGGCCGGCTGGACATGGTGGAGAACCGCTTCGTCGGCATGAAGTCCCGCGGGGTGTACGAGACGCCCGGCGGCTCCATCCTCCTGGTCGCGCACCGCGGCATCGAGAGCATCACCCTCGACCGGGAAGCCGCGCACCTCAAGGACAGCCTGATGCCGCGCTACGCGGAGCTGATCTACAACGGCTTCTGGTTCAGCCCGGAGCGGCGGATGCTGCAAGCCGCCATCGACGAGAGCCAACGCAGCGTGACCGGCCGGGTGCGGCTGAAGCTGTACAAGGGCAACGTGAGCGTGATCGGGCGGGAAAGCCCGAACAGCCTATACTCCATGGCGGTCGTGACCTTCGAGGACGACCAGGGCGCCTACGACCAGACCGACGCCCAGGGGTTCATCAAGCTTCAGGCGCTCAGGCTGCGCCTCGGCGCCGCGGCCGGACGCCGCGGCGGCGCGCTTTAGACGACACGGAGACGCCCCATGCCCGTCCACAACCGCATCGCCGACCTCCAGCCCGAGCTGACCGCCTGGCGGCAGGACCTGCACGCGCACCCGGAGCTGGGTTTCGAGGAACACCGCACCAGCGATGCTGTTGCGGCCAAGCTGGCGGGATGGGGGATCGAGGTCACGCGCGGCATTGCCGGCACCGGGCTGGTCGGCACGCTGCGCCAGGGCACGTCCGGGCGGGCCATCGGGCTGCGGGCGGACATGGACTGCCTGCCGATGACGGAGGAGAACGAGTTCGCGCACCGCTCGACGGCGCCGGGCCGGATGCACGCTTGCGGGCATGACGGGCACACGACCATGCTGCTGGGCGCGGCGCGCTACCTGGCCGAAACCCGCAACTTCGCCGGCACCGTGCACTTCATCTTCCAACCCGCGGAGGAAGGCGGCGGCGGCGGGCGCGTGATGGTGGAGGAGGGGCTGTTCCGCCGCTTCCCCTGCGACATGGTGTTCGGCGCGCACAACGACCCCTCATTGCCAGCCGGCATCATGCAGGCGGTGGCGGGCCAGGTCTGCGCCGCGGCCGACACCTTCTGGATCAGGATCGCCGGGCGCGGCGGCCACGCGGCCCGGCCGCACCTCAGCATCGACCCGGTGGTGATCGGCAGCCACGTCGTACTGGCGCTGCAAAGCGCCGTGTCCCGGCGCATCGACCCGCTGAGAAGCGCAGTGCTGAGCATCACCCAGTTCCACGCCGGCAGCGCCAGCAACGTGATCCCGGACGGCGCCGTGCTGAACGGCACGGTCCGCACCCTGGACGCCGACGTGCGGGACGAGATGCAGCGCATCATGGGGGAAACGGCGGAGGCGGTTGCCGCGGCCTATGGCGCGACGGCGGCGCTGGAGTATGAGAGAGGCTATCCGTCCGTGGTGAACGCGCCCGAAGCGACGGACCGCGCCGCCCGCGCGGCGGAACGGCTGCTGGGCCAGGACAAGGTGATCACCGAAGCGCCGCCGACCATGGGCGGCGAGGATTTTTCCTACATGGCGGAGGCGGTGCCGGGCTGCTTCGTGCGGATCGGCCAGCGGGACGGCGCCCGGGGCGCCGTCCCTCTGCACAACGCGCGCTACGACTTCAACGACGACATCCTGCCCATCGGCGCCAGCTTCTGGGCAGGCTTGGTGGAGCAGGAACTGCCGCGGGACTAGTACAGACGGCTTGGTTGAATGACCGTCGTCCGCCGATGGGTTTCACCCATCCTACGGTATGGGTTGCGTAGTGAAACCCATCAGCAACCGCACGCGGGTCGATCAATCGTGCCGCCCGTATAAGGCGGGGCGCCCCCGGCCACGCTCCAGCCGCCACTCAGCCTCCCCGGTTGCTCACCAGGTCCGTGACCACGCCCGGGTCGGCGAGGGTGCTGGTGTCGCCCAGGCCATCCGTCTCGTTGGCGGCGATCTTGCGCAGGATGCGGCGCATGATCTTGCCCGACCGGGTCTTCGGCAGGCCCGGCGCCCATTGGATCGCGTCCGGTGCGGCAATCGGCCCGATCTCCCGCCGCACCCAGGCCACCAGTTCCTTGCGCAGCGCGTCGGTCGGCTCCTCGCCGTCCACCAGCGTCACGTAGGCGTAGATGCCCTGGCCCTTGATGTCGTGCGGGAAGCCGACGACGGCGGCCTCCGCCACCTTGGGATGGGCGACCAAGGCGCTTTCGACCTCGGCGGTGCCCATGCGGTGCCCGCTCACGTTGATCACGTCATCGACCCGGCCGGTGATCCAGTAGTGCCCGTCCTCGTCCCGCCGCGCCCCGTCGCCGGTAAAGTACAGGCCCTTGAACGTGGTGAAGTACGTCTGCACGAAGCGGGCGTGGTCGCCGTACAGCGTCCGCATCTGCCCGGGCCAGCTGTCGGCGATGCACAGGTTGCCCTCGACGGCGCCCTCCAGCGTCTTGCCTTCGCCATCCACCAGCACCGGGCGGATGCCGGGCAGCGGCAGGGTGGCGGAGCCGGGCTTGACCGGCACGGCGCCGGGCAGGGGGGAGATCAGGATGCCGCCGGTCTCCGTCTGCCACCAAGTATCGACAATGGGACACCGCTCGTTGCCGACGACCCGGTAGTACCATAGCCACGCTTCCGGGTTGATCGGCTCCCCGACGCTGCCGAGCACGCGGAGCGACGTGCGGGAGGTCGACTGCACGGGGCCTTCACCTTCCCGCATCAGCGCGCGGATCGCGGTGGGCGCCGTGTAGAAGATGTTGACCTGGTGCTTGTCCACCACCTGCCAGAAGCGCGAGCTGCTGGGGTAGTTGGGGATGCCCTCGAACATCAGCGTGGTCGCGCCGTTGGCGAGCGGGCCATAGACGATGTAGGTGTGCCCCGTCACCCAGCCCACGTCGGCGGTGCACCAGTACACCTCGCCCGGCTGGTAGTCGAACACCAGCTGATGCGTCATCGCCGCCCACACCAAGTAGCCGCCCGTGGTGTGCAGCACCCCCTTCGGCGACCCGGTGCTGCCGGAGGTGTAGAGGATGAACAGCGGGTCCTCCGCCCCCATCTCCTCCGGCGGGCAGTCCGGGCTGGCGGCGGCGAGCAGCGGAGCGTAGTCGAGGTCGCGGCCTTCCTGCATCGGTACGCTGCCCCCCGTCACCTGCACGACCACCACGTGCTGCACGGTCGGGCAGGTCTTCAGCGCCTCGTCCGCGTTGGCCTTGAGCGCCACACGGCGCCCGCCCCGGCGGCCCTCGTCGGCGGTGATCAAGAGGGTGCTGCCGCAGTCCTTGATGCGGTTCGCCAGGCTGTCCGGAGAGAAGCCGCCGAACACTACGGCATGGATCGCGCCGAGCCGGGCGCAGGCCAGCATCGCGACGGCCGCCTCCACCACCATCGGCAGGTAAATCGTCACCCGGTCCCCGCGCTTCACGCCGAGGCCGCGCAGCGCGTTGGCCAGGCGGCAAACCTCCTCGTGCAGCTCGCGGTAGGTGACCCGGCGCTGCTGGTTCGGGTCGTCGCCTTCCCAGATGATTGCCGCCTGGTCCGGACGCTCCGCCAAATGCCGGTCGAGGCAGGAGGCGGACGCGTTCAGCGTGCCGTCCTCGTACCATCGGATGCTGACATCGCCCTCGAAGCTGGCGTTCTTCGCGCGGGTGGGCGCGCGCATCCAGGCGATGCGCCGCGCCTGCTCCGACCAGAACGCCTCGGGGTCGGCGATGGCGGCCTCTGTCATGGCGCGGTGCTGCTCCGCCGTCACGTGGGCATGGGCCGCGATCTCGGGCAAGACGGGGTAGGTATGGTCGGACACTCTGCGTTCCCCCGGCGTGTATTGCTGTTGTGCTCGACGTTACAACCCGGCGTCGGCGGGCACCAGTACCGCCCCGTCAACAATCCGCACCGGCACCGCCTCCAGGCACGCCCCGACGCACGGGCCTTGCACGCAGACCCCGCCCTCGACCTCGAACTGCGCGCCGTGCGCCCCGCAGGCGATGCGCGCGCCGTCCGCGGTCAGGAACCGGTCCGGCGCCCGGTCGAGCGCCGCGCCGACATGCGGGCAGGCATTCACGTAAACGAACACCGCGTCGCCGCGCCGCACGGCGAACAGCCCGGTGAAGCCGCCGCGTGCCGGACCGAAGCCGCGCGACGCGCCGTCGGGGATGTCCAGGAGGCGGCACAGGGTCCGCTCGGTCACGCCGCCCCCGCCATGCTCGTCACCTGCTGCCAATGCGCGGGAGACACCGGGCTGACGGACAGGCGGGACAGGCGGAGCAGCGGCATGTCAACCAGCGCCGGGTGCGCCTTGATCTCCGCCAGCGTCACCAGGCGCGGCAGCGGGGCGACCGCGCGCATGTCGACGCAGACCCAGGGGCCGCTTTCCGCCGTGGGGTCCGGGTAGGCTTCCCGCGCCACCTCGACGACGCCCACCACGGCGCGGCCGATGTTGGAATGATAGAAGAACGCCCGGTCGCCGAGCCGCATGGCCAGGAGGTTGAGCTTGGCCGCGTGGTTCCGCACCCCGGTCCAGGGTTCGGTGCCGCGCGCCGCCTGCTGGTCCCAGCCGAACACGTCCGGCTCCGACTTCACCAGCCAGTAGGCCACTACTCCACCTGCTCCCCATCCTTGAACACGGTGCGGAAAGGGCGGATGATGGTGCTCTCGAACAGGCCGGAGCGGCCGTAGGGGTCGCCCGCGGCAAACCCCTCGGCGGCGGCGCGGTCCGCCACATCGACCAGCAGCAGGCTGCCGCACGGCCGCCCGTCGGTGTCCAGCAACGGGCCGCCCTGCACGACGCGGTCGGCATAGGTGGTGAGATAGGCGATGTGCGCCGCCCGGGTCGCGAGCCGGATGTCAAGGCTTGCCGGCCGGTCAGTGCAGATGATGGCGAACAGCATGTCAACCTCTTTGAAACGTGCGCTGCACAGTAGCCGATCAACAGGTGCCTTCAACTCCCGGAAACTCGTGCTATCTTCGACGGGTGGACGCAACAGCATTCCCCGCGCGCCCGTCGCGCAGCCTGCACCGCTTCGCCAATCCTGGCCGTTTCCTGCGCGTGGCCGGGCGGGCGCAGCCATGGCTGTCGGCCGCGGCATTGCTGCTGACGCTCGGCGGCCTGGCCTGGGGGCTGTTCATCGCGCCGGCGGATTGGCAGCAGGGCGACGCGGTGCGGATCATGTACGTGCACGTCCCCGCGGCCTGGCTGGCCTCGGCCGGGTATCTCAGCCTGGCGCTGTGCTCGCTCGCCTCCCTGGTCTGGCGGCACCCGCTGGCGGACCTGGCGGCGGCGGAGATCGGGCCGGTGGGCGCCGGGTTCACAGCGCTGTGCCTGGCGACCGGCAGTCTGTGGGGCAAGCCGATGTGGGGCGCCTGGTGGGTGTGGGACGCCAGGCTGACCAGCGTGCTCGTGCTGTTCTTCCTGTATGTCGGCCACATCGCGTTGGTGCGTGCGTTCGATGACCCGAACCGGGGCTATCGCGCCGGAGCGATCCTGGCGCTGGTCGGCGTGGTCAACCTGCCGGTCATCAAGTTCAGCGTCGATTGGTGGAACACCCTGCATCAGCCCGCGACCATCACGCTGACCGGGGCGCCGACCATGGCGGTGACGATGCTTTGGCCGCTGCTGGCGTGCGCGGTCGGTTTCACCTTCACCTTCGCGGCCATCGTCGTGGCGCGGCTGCGGGCCGCGGTCATGGAGCGCCGCATCCGCGGCCTGCTGCTGGCGGGCGCCGAGCGGCATGGGAGTCCGGCATGACGCATTTGCCCTATATCGCCGCGTCCTTCGGGCTGGGTCTGGCCGTGCCGGTGCTGTTCGCGGCCGGCGCCTGGCAACGCCTGGCCCGCGCCCGGCGGCGGCTGGCGCAGATCGACCCCCGGAGCATCAGCATGGGGGGCGCCGCATGACCCGCAAGCGGCGCAGGCTTTGGATCGTGCTGGCCTGCGGCCTCGGAATCGGCTCGGCGACGACGCTGGGCTTGGCCGCGTTCAGCGACAACATCGTGTTCTTCGTGGCGCCGTCCGACCTGGCGGCGCACGCGGCCGGGCCGGGCCGCACCTTGCGGCTGGGCGGCTTGGTGGAGGCCGGCAGCATCCACCGCGGGCAGGAGCGCGGCCAGCCGACCGCGCGGTTCCGCATCACCGATGGCCGGGCCGCCGTGGACGTGTCCTATTCCGGCATCCTGCCCGACCTGTTCCGCGAAGGGCAGGGGGCGGTGACGCTCGGCACCTTGCAACCCGATGGCAGCTTCCGCGCGCAGGAGGTGCTGGCCAAGCATGACGAGACCTACATGCCCAAGGATGTCGCCGACGCGCTGAAGCGCACCGGGCAATGGCACCCCGAGCAAGGACCGCCGCCGCCAGCCGCGACCTGGAACACCTTGGAACCGCAGAAGGCGGAAGCGCCGCAGAAGGTGGGCGGACTATGATCCCTGAACTTGGCCACTTCGCGCTTGCCTTGGCTTGCGCCCTCGCGCTCGCGCAAACCGTGCTGCCGATCTGGGGCGCGCACCGCAACGATGCCCGGCTGATGGCCGCCGCCCCGGCGCTGGCAATCGGGCAACTGCTCGCCCTTGGCGCCTCGTTCGGCGCCCTGGTCTGGTGCAGCGTCGCCGATGATTTCTCCGTGCTGAACGTTGCGGAGAACAGCCACACGCTGAAGCCGCTGCTCTACAAGATCACCGGCACCTGGGGCAACCACGAGGGGTCGATCCTGCTCTGGGGCATGATCCTGGCATTGTGCGGTGGCGCGGTGGCGGCGTTCGGGCGCGGGTTGCCGTCTGCTTTGCGGGCGCGGGTGATCGGGGTGCTGGGCGGCAGCTCCGTCGGGTTCCTGCTGTTCGCGCTGCTGGCGAGCAACCCGTTCAACCGGCTGTGGCCGCCACCGTTCGACGGACGGGACATGAACCCGCTCTTGCAGGACCCCGGACTCGCCTTCCATCCGCCCATCCTCTATTCCGGCTATGTCGGTTTCGCCGTGCCCTTCGCTTTCGCCGTGGCGGCGCTGCTGGAAGGCCGCATCGATGCCGCCTGGGGCCGTTGGGTGCGGCCCTGGACGCTGGCGAGCTGGTGCCTGCTGACCATGGGCATCGCGCTCGGCTCCTGGTGGGCCTACTACGTTTTGGGCTGGGGCGGCTTCTGGTTCTGGGACCCCGTGGAGAACGCCTCCCTGCTGCCCTGGCTTACCGGCACCGCGTTGCTGCATTCCGCCATCGTGGTGGAGAAGCGCGAGGCCTTGAAGGTTTGGACCGTGCTGCTGGCCATCGGCACTTTCTCGCTCAGCCTGTCCGGCACTTTCCTGGTGCGGTCGGGCATCCTCAACTCCGTGCACGCCTTCGCCAACGACCCGACGCGCGGCGTGTTCATCCTGGGCCTGCTCGCCATCGTGATCGGCGGCTCCCTGCTGCTGTTTGCCTTCCGCGCCCCGGCGTTGGCGCCGGGCGGGCTGTTCGCGCCGCTCAGCCGGGAAGGCGCCTTGGTGCTGAACAACGTCCTGCTGTGCAGCATGGCGGCCGTGGTGATCACCGGGACCATGTACCCGCTGTTCGCCGATTTCGTGCTCGGCACCAAGATCTCCGTGGGGGCGCCGTTCTTCAACGCGACGGTGCTGCCGCTGTGCCTGCCGGTGTTCGCGGCGATGATCGTGGCGCCGACCATGGCCTGGAAGCGCGCGCAACTGGCGCCGGCGCTGCTGCGCCTGTGGTGGGCGGCGGTCGCTGCACTGGCCGTGGGCGTGATCGCGGCGCTTGGCCCGGCGCGCGGCCTGCCGGCCCTGGCGTTCGGCGGCGCAGCCTGGCTGATCCTGGGGTCGTTCGCGGAGGTGGTCGAGCGCATCCGGCTGTTCCGGGTTCCCTTCGGGGACAGCGTGGCCCGGCTGCGCGGGCTGCGGCTCTCGATGTTCGGCGCGGCGCTGGGCCATGCCGGCATGGGCGTACTGGTCGCCGGCATCGCCGGCATGTCGCTCGCGACCCAGCAGGTCGTGCTGATGCATCCCGGGGACACCGTGCAGTCGGCGGGCTATAGCTGGACGTTGGAAGGGCTGCGCAACCAGTCCGGGCCGAACTACGAGGAGCGCGTCGCGACCATGCGGCTGGAGCGCAACGGGCGGGTGGTCGCGCTCATGCAGCCGTCGCGCCGCACCTTCCCCGTGCAGCGCATGACGACGACGGAGGCGGCGATCCACACCAACGGGGTGGCGGACCTCTACGTGGTGCTGGGCGAGGAGCGGGACGACGCCGCCATCATGCGGCTGAACTACAACCCGCTCGCCCCCTGGATCTGGTTCGGCGCGCTGATCATGGCGATGGGCGGCGGCTTGTCGTTGCTGGACCGCCGGACGCGGGTCGGTGCGCCGGCGCGCGCAGCCGTGCGGCCCGGGTCCCCCGGGTCGGCAATCGCGTGAACCGCCGCCAGGCCCTGCTGCTGGCGCCGTTCGGCGCGGCGGTGCTGGCCGGCGCCGGGTTCTGGACGGTGCTGGGCCGCATGAAGGCCGGCCGTTTCGACCCCCATGACGTGCCGAGCCAGCTCATCGGCCGCCCCATGCCGGAGTTCGCCTTGCCGGCGCAGGAGCCGGGGCAGGGGTTCAGCAGCGCCGACATCACCGCCCTGCGCCGCCCGGTGCTGGTCAACTTCTTCGCAAGCTGGTGCGTGCCCTG
>CAXTUQ010000087.1:0-3690 GCA_964247405.1 uncultured Acetobacteraceae bacterium | reverse complement strand
AGCATCCGGAGCTGATGGCGCTGTCCCGTGCTGGCGTGCCGATCTGGGGCATCGCCTACAAGGATACCGTGCCCGCCGCCTCCGGCTTCGTCGCCCGGCACGGCAACCCTTACACCCGCATCGCGCGGGACGCGCCGGGCCAGGTGGCGATCGACTGGGGCGTGTACGGCGTGCCGGAAAGCTACCTGATCGACCCCCAGGGCATCGTGCGCTGGCGCATGGCGGGGCCGCTGACCCCCGACGTCGTGTCGGAGCAGTTGCAGCCGCTGCTGCGGGCCATGGCATGAAAACCCTCGTTCTCCTGATGCTGCTGTGGAGCGGCGCCGCTTTTGCCATCAGCGATCCGGCGGAGATGCTGCCCGACCCGGGGCAGGAAGCCCGGGCGGAGAACGTCGGCCGCCAGCTCCGCTGCCTCGTCTGCCAGAACGAGAGCATCGAGGACAGCAACGCCGATCTGGCGCGCGACCTGCGCCGCATCGTCCGCACCCGCATCGCCGCGGGTGACGCCGACAAGCAGGCGACGGAATGGGTCGTCGCGCGCTATGGCGACTTCGTGCGCCTGCGCCCGCCGATGAACGCCGCGACGGCCTTTCTTTGGGCGTCGCCGGTGCTGGCGGTGGCGGCCGGCCTCGGCTTGGCCCTGCTGTCCCGCCGCCGCGCTCCGGCCGTGCCTCCACCTCTGACGGAGGCGGAACGCTCCCGCCTGGCCGACCTTTCGCCTCCATGATCTGGCTGGCCATCCTCATCCTGGCGGTCGCCGCCTTGGCGCCGCTGGCATTGGTGCTGCGCCGCCGCACGGCCGCCCGCGGCGGGCGCGACCCGGCCATCGCGCTGCACCGCGACCAATTGGCCGAGCTGGACCGCGACCTGGCGGAAGGCCGCATCCTGCCGGCGGAGCACGCGACCGCCAAGCTGGAGGTGCAGCGCCGCCTGCTGCACGTCGCGGGCGCTGCGGAGGACGCCGCGCGCCCCGGTTCCCGCACGCCGGTGATCGCGGCGCTGGCATTGGTGCCGGTCCTGGCACTTGGGCTGTATGTCGTCGGCGGCTCGCCGGGCCTGCCGGGCGCGTCGCGCCGGGAAGCGCACTCGGCCGAGGAGGACGCGCTGATTGTCCAGTTGCGGGAGCGGCTGGCCGCCATGGACCCGCACACCGAGCAGGCCCGCCAAGGTTTCGTGCTGCTGGGCAACATTGAGGAAAGCCGCGGCAACAACGCCGCCGCCGCCGCCGCCCTACGCGCGGCGCTCCAAGTGCATTTCGACCCGGTGCTCGCCGCCCGCGCCGCGGAGGCCGCCACCCGGGCGGAGGGCGGGGTCAGCGATTCCACGGCCTCCCTGTACCGCCGTGCCTTGGCCGCCGCGCCACCAGGTGCCCCGTGGCGTCAGGTGGTCGAACAAAGGTTGGCCGAACCCCGCCTTCCCTGAGGCTGGGCAGTTCCCTCGTATGGCTGGTTGTTTTATCATGGGAGCCATGACCTATGCACAATCCTGGACGCCGGCGCCGCCCGTCCGTTGCCGGCTCATGAGGGCGCGTTGCCTCGCAAGCTTGGCGGTGCTGGGCGTCTTGGCCGGATGCGCGTCGCAGCGGCCTGGATTCCTCGGCCGTTTGCAGCAGGACTGCGACGCCGGCGATCGGGACGCTTGCGTGCTGCTGGCCGGCCCTATGGTTTCATCGGACCCCAGCCGGCCCTCGCGGGCGCCGCTGCGGCCCCGGACGGCGGTGCAGCGCGACGTGGACGCGATCATGCAGGGCATGGACCGCAACCACATCGGGCTGCACCTGCCGACGGAGCCGGACGACGGCGGCTGACGTCAGCCTTCCAGACCCGTTCGTACCAGCTTAATACGGGCGCACGTAGCCGCGCCGGACGGCCTGGCGGCGGCGGAACCGCTCCCGCCGGATTTCCTGGCGACGCCGGAACTCCTGCCGCCGTAAGTACTCGCGGCGGTCAGGGCCATACTGCACCGTCTGCACGGCTGCCTGGCTGGACGCGGCGACCTCGGCCAGCGCGGGCTGCATCACCGGCGCCGCGCGGACCGGCAGGGAGGCGGCGCCAAGCAGGGCCAAGGAAAGGAGGAGTTTGCGCATGGGAGCCGCCTTGTGTTGTTCAAAGACCATAGTACTCGGAAACGTGGCGCAACCATGGCCGGTTCCGCATCATCCCGACCCGATCCCGAGATAGGTCCCGATCACCCGCGCGTCCCCGGCCAGCTCGGCGCTCGGCCCCTGCAGCGCCACGCGTCCGGTTTCCAGCACGTAGCCATGGTCGGCGATTTGCAGCGCCGCGCGGGCGTTCTGCTCCACCAGCAGGATGGCGCAGCCGCTGTCGCGCAGCCCGGCGATAATGCGGAACACTTCCCGCACGATCAGCGGCGCCAAGCCCAGGCTCGGCTCATCCAGCATCAGCAGGTCGGGCCGGGCCATCAGCGCACGGCCCATGGCGAGCATCTGCCGCTCGCCGCCGCTCAGCGTGCCCGCCTGCTGGCGGCGGCGCTCCAGCAGGCGGGGGAACAGCGCATACACCTCCTCCAAGTCGCGCCGCGCCGACGCGCGCCCGGCCCAGCGGTGCCGGAAGCCGCCCAGGCGCAGGTTGTCCTCCACCGACAACGACGAGAACAGCTCGCGCTTCTCCGGCACCAGCCCCCTGCCGGCGCGGACCCGGCCCTCCACGCCGAGCCGTCCGACATCGTGGCCCCTGAACCGCACGCCGCCCCGCCCGGGATGCACGCCCATCACCGCGTTGAGCAGCGTCGTCTTGCCCGCGCCGTTCGGGCCGATCACCGTGACGATCTGCCCCGATCCCACCGTCAGCGACACCCCATGCACCGCGCCGATGCCGCCGTAGTTCACGTGCAGGTCCGCGACCTCCAGCACGCTTAAGCCGCAGCGCCCAGATAGGCCTCGATAACCGCCGGGTTGGCGCGGATGGCGGCGGGGTCGCCCTCGGCGAGCTTGGCGCCGAACTCCATGACCACCAGGCGGTCGGTCAGCCGCATGACGAACTCCATGTCGTGCTCCACCAGCAGCACCGTCACGCCGTCATCGCGCAGGCGGCGCAGCAGGGCGGCGAGGTCGGCCTTCTCCGCATGGCGCAGCCCGGCCGCCGGCTCGTCCAGCAGCAGCAGGATGGGGTCGAGGCACAGGGCGCGGGCGATCTCCACCAGGCGCTGCTGGCCGAGCGCCAGGCTGTCGCCGGGCTTGTCGGCGTGCGCGTCCAGCCCCACCCGGGCGATCTGCCGCCGCGCCTCCGCGAACAGCCGCGCCTCCTCCGCCCGGTCCAGGCGCAGCAGCGCGGAGAGGGCGCCGGCGGTGCCGCGCAAGTGGGCGCCGAGGGCCACGTTCTCCAATACGGACATGCCGGGCACCAGCTTGACGTGCTGGAAGCTGCGCGCGATGCCGAGCCGCGCGACGCCGGGCGGGGCCAGGCCTGTGACGTCGCGGCCCAGCACGTGCACCTGCCCGGCGTCGGGCCGCGCCATGCCGGTCAGCAGGTTGAACGTCGTGCTCTTGCCGGCGCCGTTGGGGCCGATCAGGCCGACGATCTCGCTGGCGTCCAGATGCAGCCCCATGCCGTTCACCGCCACCAGGCCGCCGAACGCCTTGCGCAGCCCGGCAGCGGTCATCACGGGCAGGCCCGGGGACGCCTGCAGCGCGCGGACGAGCAGGGGGGCGTCGTGCGCGCGGACGCGGCG
>CAXTUQ010000086.1:0-14248 GCA_964247405.1 uncultured Acetobacteraceae bacterium | reverse complement strand
CGCCGCGCGGGCCGCCGGGGGCCTCCTGGCGGGCGCGGCCGCGGCAGCGCCGCAGCGCAGGGGCTGCGGCCGCCCGGCGACGCCGCAGGAGCTTGGCGCGGCCGACATCGACGTGCGCGCGGACGGCGCCGGGCTGCCGCCGGGCCAGGGCAGCGTGGAAGAAGGGGCGGCGCTGTTCGCGGGCGCCTGCGCGGCCTGCCACGGCGAGCGGGGGGAGAAGCCGGTCATCCCGGCGCTGCAGCTGACGGGCGGGCGCGGCACGCTCGCGACCCCCGGCGCGGTGCAGACGGTGGGCAGCTACTGGCCTTATGCGACGACGCTGTTCGACTACATCCGGCGCGCGATGCCCTTCAACGCCCCGGAGTCGCTGACACCGGATCAGGTGTATGCCGTGACCGCCTACCTTCTGCGCCTCAACGGCATCGTGCCCGACGGCACCGTGCTGGACGCCGGCACCCTGCCGCGCGTGCAGATGCCCAATCGCAACGGGTTCGTGGGCGTGTATGCTCCCAGCCGTTGAGACGGACCGGCGGAACAATCGGTGGGCTGCCAGGCATCGCCGTGATGGCTGGGGCGCTTGTTCCGCGGCCCCCCCTGCCCTACCTGAGACGGCATGAGCAGTGAATCGACCATGCCTCCCGAGGAGGACCCCGCTTTGCAGGATGACGCCCGGGCCCACGCCGTACCGCCCGACGCCGACCCGTCCGAGCCGCCAAGCCATGAAGCCGAAATCGTCCGGCTGACCGCCGAGCGCGACGACATGCGCGACCGCTGGCTCCGCGCGGAGGCGGAGATGGCCAACGTGCGCGCCCGCGCCAAGCGCGACGTGGACGACACGCGCCAGTATGCCGTGCAGAAGTTCGCCGCCGATGTGGTGGAAGCGGCCGAAAACCTTCGCCGCGGCCTGTCGAACCTGCCGGCGCAAACGGCGGAGGAGCCTGAGATCGTCACCAAGCTGCGTGACGGGTTTGAGGGGGTGGAACGCAGCTTCGTCGGCCTTTTGGAACGCAACGGCATCCAGCGGATCGACCCCACCGGCCAGCCGTTCGACGCCAACCTCCACCAAGCCATGGCTGAGCAGCCCTCATCGGAGCATCCCCCGGGCACGGTGATCCAGGCGTGGACCACGGGCTGGACGCTGAACGGGCGCCTGCTCCGCCCGGCGATGGTCGTGGTTGCAAAGGCTGCGCCCGCCGGGTCTGCGTCGGATACCGAGGCCGCTTAGGCGGCACGACAGTTGTGCGCCGCCGGGCCTTGTCCGGTGGGCCTTCGCTGAATACATCCGCATCGTTACAACCGTAGGGTGGCGCCTGGTGCTTCGGGCCATGCGCCGCTGCTGAGAAAGGATTACGAATGAGCAAGGTCATCGGCATCGACCTCGGGACCACCAACTCCTGCGTCGCCATCATGGAAGGCAGCACGGGCGCGGATGTCCGCGTTATCGAGAACAGCGAGGGCGCGCGCACCACGCCGAGCATGGTCGCGTTCAGCGACAGCGGCGAGCGGCTGGTCGGCCAGAGCGCCAAGCGCCAGGCTGTCACCAATCCCACCAACACCTTGTATGCCGTGAAGCGCCTGATCGGCCGCCGGTTCGAGGACCCGTTGGTGGAGAAGGACAAGGCTATGGTCCCCTATGCCATCGTCCGCGGCGACAACGGCGATGCCTGGGTGCAGGCGCGGGGCGAGAAGTATTCGCCGAGCCAGGTTAGCGCCTTCGTGCTCGGCAAGATGAAGGAAACTGCCGAGTCCTACCTCGGCGAGAAGGTGACGCAGGCCGTCATTACCGTGCCGGCCTACTTCAACGACGCGCAGCGCCAGGCGACCAAGGACGCCGGCCGCATCGCCGGACTGGAGGTGCTGCGCATCATCAACGAGCCGACGGCGGCGGCGCTTGCCTACGGCATGGACAAGAAGCAAGGCGGCACCATTGCGGTGTACGACCTGGGCGGCGGCACGTTCGACGTGTCGGTGCTGGAGATCGGCGACGGCGTGTTCGAGGTGAAGTCCACCAACGGCGACACGTTCCTGGGCGGCGAGGATTTCGACAACCGGGTGATCGGCTACCTCGCGGACGAGTTCAAGCGCGAGCAGGGCATCGACCTGCGCAACGACAAGTTAGCGCTGCAGCGGCTGAAGGAGGCGGCGGAGAAGGCCAAGATCGAGTTGTCGTCCTCCAAGGAAACCGAAATCAACCTGCCGTTCATCACCGCCGATGCTAGCGGGCCGAAGCACCTGGTAATGAAGCTGTCGCGCGCCAAGCTGGAAAGCCTGGTTGATGACCTGATCGAGCGCACCCTGGCGCCGTGCCGTGCCGCGCTGAAGGACGCCGGCGTGACCGCGGGCGAAATCCAAGAGGTGATCCTCGTCGGCGGCATGACGCGGATGCCGAAGGTGATCGAAGTTGTAAAGCAGTTCTTCGGCAAGGACCCCGCCCGCAACGTGAACCCGGACGAGGTCGTGGCCATCGGCGCCGCGGTGCAGGGCGCGGTGCTCAAGGGCGACGTGAAGGACGTGTTGCTGCTGGACGTGACGCCGCTGTCCCTCGGCATCGAGACGCTGGGCGGCGTGTTCACCCGGCTGATCGACCGCAACACCACGATCCCGACCAAGAAGAGCCAGGTATTCTCGACGGCCGACGACAACCAGGGCGCCGTGACCATCAAGTGCTACCAGGGTGAGCGGGAGATGGCGGCGGACAACAAGCTGCTGGGCCAGTTCGACCTGATGGGCATCCCGCCGGCCCCGCGCGGCGTGCCGCAGATCGAGGTGACGTTCGACATCGACGCCAACGGCATCGTCTCCGTCCAGGCGAAGGACAAGGCGACCGGCAAGGAGCAGCAGATCCGCATCCAGGCCAGCGGCGGCCTGTCCGACGCCGACATCCAGAAGATGGTCAAGGAGGCGGAAGCCAACGCCGACGCCGACAAGAAGCGGCGTGAGCAGGTTGAGGCGCGCAACCAGACCGAGGCCATGGTCCATCAGGTCGAGAAGACCCTGAAGGAGAATGGCGACAAGGTCCCGGCCGATGCCAAGTCCGAAGCGGAGGCGGCGATGGCCGCGGCCAGGACTGCGCTGGAAGGCGACGATGCGGAAGCGTTGAAGCAGGCGAATGACCGGCTGACGCAGGTCGCGATGAAGATGGGCGAGGCGATGTACAAGGCCCAGGCAGAGGCGGCTCCGGCCGACGCTGCGGGTGCCGCAAGTTCGACGGCGCAGGGCGAGAAGGTTGTCGATGCCGAGTTCGAGGAAGTGGACGAGAAGAAAAAGGCCTCGTAATCGCATCGAGGCTTAGCTAACGGAAAAGGCGTCCGCGCTCGTTCGAGGCGGGCGCCTTTTCCGTATCTGCGGGGTTGCGCCGGGTGGGATGAGGCCGGCGCACAGTCGGCGCTGAGGACGGTGCGTGGAGGCCGCGAGTGCCGGCCCAGTGCCAAGGATGAGGGCTGAAGTGGCAGCGAAGCAGGATTACTACACGACGCTCGGGGTGGGCCGGGAGGCCGGTGCGGAGGAACTTAAGAGGGCGTATCGCAAGCTCGCGATGCAGTACCATCCCGACCGCAACCCGAATGACAGGCAGGCCGAAGCCAAGTTCAAGGAGCTGAACGAGGCTTACGATGTGCTGAAAGACGACCAGAAGCGCGGTGCCTACGATCGGTTCGGCCATGCGGCCTTCGAGCAGGGCGGCGGCCCCGGCGCGGGCGGCTTCGGCGGCGGCTTCAACTTCCAGGACGCTGGCGGGCTGGGCGACATCTTCGACCAGATGTTCGGGGAGATGACGGGCCGCCGCGGCGGCACGCGTTCGCGCGCCGGCGCGGACCTGCGCGCCCAGGTGGAGATCGACTTGGCCGAGGCCTTTGCTGGCACCAAGACCCAGCTCCGCGTGCCCACCCGCGTGCAATGCGACCATTGCCGGGGCACCGGGTCGGAAAGCAAGGAGCGGCAGGCCGATACGTGCTCGACCTGCGGCGGCGCCGGCAAGGTGCGGGCGCAGCAGGGTTTCTTCCTGATCGAGCGCACCTGCCCGACCTGCGGCGGCGCCGGCCGGGTGATCAAGAGTCCCTGCAAAGTGTGTGGCGGCGCCGGCACGGTGCAGCGGGAGCGCAGCCTGCAGGTGTCAATCCCCGCGGGCGTGGAGGACGGCACGCGCATCCGCTTGACCGGAGAAGGCGAGGCTGGCGCCAGCGGCGCGCAGCCGGGCGACTTGTATGTTCACGTCGCGATCCGGCCGCATGAGATCTTCCAACGCGATGGCGCCAACATCTATTGCCGGGTTCCGCTGCCGATGGCGCAGGCGGCGCTGGGCGGCGACGTGGAGGTGCCGGCGATTGATGGCAGCCGGGCGAAGGTGAAGATCCCGCCAGGCACGCAGACCGGGGATCAGTTCCGGTTGCGCAGCAAGGGCTTCTCGGTGCTGCGCAGCGCGGCGCGCGGCGACATGTATGTCCAGGTCGCGGTGGAAACCCCGCAGCACCTGACGAAGCGGCAGCGCGAGTTGCTGGAGGAGTTCGAGGCCGAAGCGAAGGAGCACGCCAAGGGCAGCCCCGAGAGCGAGGGATTCATGGCCAAGATCGCCAAGTTCTTCGAAGGGCGGCCCTGACCGTTCAACACCTGTCTGTTCAGCCTGGGCGCCGCGTGGCGGGAGGCGGCGGCAGGTCCTCCTCCAAGATCGTGATGTGGAGCGAGAACGAAACCTCGCCGTCCTCCTCGTCGCGATGGAGGGTGCCGAGGAACTCCTTGTCCACCGTGACCTCGACCGAGGCGCCCTTCCGTTTCGGCACCTCGACATGGATGCGGTCGGACCCGAGCGTGCGGCGGAGATAGGTTTCAACCCGGGCGTAATCAGTCGGCTTCATTCGGCGTGTCCTTGCAGGTCGTAAGCCTGGGCTTAGCAGCCCGATCGTGCCAAAGGAACCGTCGCCCGCGGCATCAAACCACCGGTCAACGCGGCAGCGGGCGGGGCACGCCAGGGAAAATCCCGCCTGGTATCGGAGCAGTCTGCCCCGGTGGAGGAGGCGGTGGCCGCTGGCGCGGCGGCTCGGGCGGACGGAGGCGCTCGACCCGATTGCCTTCAAAACGTCCGCGGTTGAACGCCCCCTGTTCGTCGCGGAACCGGCGCTCGCGCTCCCCACGTTCCTGGAATTCGCGGCGGAACTCACGCTCCCGGAAGCCTGGGTCCCGGTAGTCGCGCCTGTGATCGTAGCCATAGCCACCATAGCCATAGCCGGGCGTCACTGGGACCGGGTATCCATAGGGCGGCACGTAGCCGGGGCCGGCATCTGGCGCGAGGTAGCCCGGCTCGGCATAGGCTGGCGGCACATAGCCCGGCTGGACGTAGCCGGGTTGGGCGTATCCGTCATAGGCCGGCTGCAGACTGCCGTAGTAGTTGCCCGGGTCGGGCGCGCAGGCCGTCGTCGCCATGCTGGCCGCAAGCCCGATCCACCATCCCCGCCGCATCGCCGATTTCCCCCCTGTCCACCGTGACACGTTCCACGGCATGAGCTTATCGTAGCGAAACGTGGCGGGACCGCGGCGGTTTGAAGGAGAGCCAAGGATGCCGGTAAGCGGCCAGGGACCCTATGACGACCAGAATATCTTCGCCCGCGTCCTGCGCGACGAGATCCCGTCGCGCCGGGTGTATGAGGACGAGTGGGCGGTGGCGTTCCACGACATCGCCCCGCTGGCGCCGGTGCACGTCCTGGTCATCCCTCGCGGACCGTACGTCGCGCTGACTGACTTCGTGACGACGGCCTCCGACGCGGAGATCGCCGGGTTCTTCCGCGCCGTGGGCCGCGTCGCGCAGCAGATGGGACTGGAGCAGCCGGGCTACCGCGTCCTGTCCAACATGGGCGTGCATTCCGGGCAGGAGGTGCCGCACCTGCACGTTCACTTGTTTGGCGGCACGGCACTCGGCCCCATGTTGGCGAAGCCTTGACATACATCGCGGCCCGTCCGACCCTAGGTGATCCGAGGGGAGCCCTGGTAAGGGGCTGAGAGTCCGACGGCCCGTGTGGGGCGACGCGGAGACCCTGTGCAACCTGATCCGGGTCATGCCGGCGTAGGGACGGGAATCGTCATGCCATTCCCGCCCCGACCGCATGTCCTTTCTGGGAGGCGACCATGACCTATCAGCAGAAGCCGAGCGCCGTCACCACCGGGCCGATCACCGGGTCCCGCAAGGCGTATTCCAGCCCGGCGGACCGCCCGGACATCCTGGTGCCGTTCCGGGAGATCGTGCTGGACCCCTCCGCCAAGGAGGAGCCAATGCGGCTTTATGACTGCTCCGGCCCTTACACCGAGAACAACGCCAGCATCGACCTCGCGGCCGGCCTGCCGCCCATCCGCGCACCCTGGCTCGCCAAGCGCGGCTTCGCGCCCGCCGCCGCCCGCGCGGTCAAGCCCGAGGACAACGGCTTCGTCCCCGTGGATCGCCTGGTGCCCGCCTGCCCGGCGCCGCAAACCTTGCTGGAAGGCCGCGACGGCCAGCCCGTGACCCAATACGAATTCGCCCGGGCCGGCGTCATCACAGAGGAGATGATCTATGTCGCCCATCGCGAGAACCTGGGCCGCGCCGCCGCCCATGCGGAGGCCGAGGCCCGCGTCGCCGACGGCGAAAGCTTCGGCGCGGAGATCCCGGCCTTCGTGACGCCCGAGTTCGTCCGCAGCGAGATTGCCCGCGGCCGGGCCATCATCCCCGCCAACATCAACCACCCGGAGCTTGAGCCGGTCATCATCGGCCGCAACTTCCTGGTCAAGATCAACGCCAACATCGGCAACTCCGCCGTGACCTCGGGCGCCGCGGAGGAGGTCGAGAAGCTGGTCTGGGCCATCCGATGGGGAGGCGACACGGTGATGGACCTGTCCACCGGGCGCAACATCCACAACATCCGCGGCTGGATTTTGCGCAACTCGCCGGTCCCCATCGGCACGGTGCCGATCTATCAGGCGCTGGAGAAGGTGGGCGGCGACGCCGACAAGCTGGATTGGGAGGTGTTCCGCGACACGTTGATCGAGCAGGCCGAGCAGGGCGTGGACTACTTCACCATCCACGCCGGCGTGCGCTTGGCGCACGTGCCGCTTACGGCCAAGCGCACCACGGGCATCGTCTCCCGCGGCGGCAGCATCATGGCCCGCTGGTGCCTGGCGCACCACAAGGAGAGCTTCCTCTACGAGCGGTTCGACGAGATCTGCGACGTCATGCGCAAGTACGACGTGAGCTTCTCGCTCGGCGACGGCCTGCGCCCCGGCTCCAACGCCGACGCCAACGACGCGGCGCAGTTCGCCGAGCTGGAAACGCTGGGCGAGCTGACGCAGGTGGCCTGGGCCAAGGGCTGCCAGGTGATGATCGAAGGCCCCGGCCACGTGCCGATGCACAAGATCAAGGTCAACATGGAGAAGCAGCTCCGCGAGTGCGGAGAGGCGCCGTTCTACACGCTGGGGCCGCTCACCACGGATATCGCGCCGGGCTACGACCACATCACCTCGGCCATCGGTGCTGCCATGATCGGTTGGTTCGGCACGGCGATGCTCTGCTACGTGACGCCCAAGGAGCATCTCGGCCTGCCCAACCGGGACGACGTGAAGACCGGCGTGATCACCTACCGCATCGCCGCCCATGCGGCCGATTTGGCCAAGGGCCATCCCTCGGCCAAGCTGCGCGACGACGCGATCAGCCGCGCCCGCTTCGATTTCCGCTGGGAGGACCAGTTCAACCTTGGCCTTGACCCCGACACCGCGCGGGCCTTCCACGACGAGACCCTGCCCAAGGACGCGCACAAGGTCGCCCACTTCTGCTCCATGTGCGGCCCGAAGTTCTGCTCCATGAAGATCAGCCAGGACATCCGGGCAGATGCCGAGCGGATGGCCGGCATGGAGGCCAAGAGCGCCGAGTTCATGGAAGGCGGCGCCGCGATCTACGTGCCGGCAGCCGAGTAGGATCGCCGCCATCGGTTGCAGCGTGCCGGGTCCGATCCCATTTTTGAAAACTTGGTGGAATGGGACCCGAGCATGATTGAACCGCGGGATGCGCTGGATGCGGTCGGACAGTTGCCGGACGTGGAGATCGACATCGGCGCCTCCGCGATCCAGCTTGCCCGGATCGATGCGCCGGAGGCGGATTGGCAGGCGGCCATGGGGCATCTCAGCGAACTTGCACGGGATGCGGTCAGCCTGGCCGACGATTTGCCCACCACAGACTTGGCCGCCCGCGCCGGGGTTTTGGCCCAGTTGATCACGGGGCGCCACGGGTATGCCGGTGACGCCGAAACCTATGACGATGCGGCCAACGCCAATCTCATCCAGGTGATCGAGCGCCGCCGCGGCCTGCCGGTGTCATTGGGCATCCTATGGCTGCATTGCGCCCGGGCCGTCGGCTGGGGCGCGCACGGGGTGGATTTCCCTGGTCATTTCCTGCTTGCCCTGGAAGGCCAGAATCCGACCCGGCGGGGCCGTACGCCCGAGCACCGGCAAATGGTCGTTGACGTCTTCGCCGGGGGCGTGCCGCTCGCCGCTTCAGATATGCGCGGCCTGCTGAAACGGGTGGAAGGCCCAAATGCCGAGCTGCGTCCCGGCGTATTGCAACCGATGTCGAGCCGCAGCGTCCTTCTCCGCCTGCAAAACAACATCAAAGGCAGGCGGCTCGGGAGCAATGACCTGCCCGGCGCCTTGTCTGCCATCCAAGACATGTTGCGCATCGCCCCGGATAGGTCGGTGCTTTGGCGGGAAGCCGCTTTGATCAACCAGCAGTTGGAACATGTGGGCGCCGCGGTGCGCTGCTACGAGCGTTTCCTCGACTTGGTGCCGCAGGGGGACGCAGCCCTGCGCACCCGTGCGGCGATTGAGGAGCTGCGCTCCCGGCTGAATTAGTCCTTCTTCGCCGGCTTGTTCTCTTCGACGTATTCCGCCGGCGCGCCCGGCGTGTGGCTCGCGTCCTTGCTGTGGCCGCCCAGCCCGCGTGCCGCGTCGCTGCTGCCGGTCTTGGGGTTGGGTGCGCCGCCGGCGGTGCCAGTGATCTTAGGATCGGGCACTTTGGGGTCTTGTGGCTCGCTCATGATATCACCTCGGGTTGCCTGGCCTGAGAACGCAGTGGCGAGCGGGTGGTTCGCCTCACTCCGGTCCTCGCACGGCGGCACGGTTTCTGCCCTTCCATCCGCCTGACGCAAGCGCCACATTCCGCCTATGAACCGTCGCACCTTGCTGCTCGCCTCGTTCCTGGCACCGCTCCTTGCGTCGCCTGTCCGAGCGCAGGCACCCGCGGCCTTGACCCCCCAGGACCGTGCCGACATTGCCCGGGTCGAGACCTACCTGAACGGCATCCGCACGCTTCATGCCCGCTTCCGCCAGATTGCGCCGAACGGCGGCACGAGCGGGGGGCAGGTCTGGCTGGAACGGCCGGGCCGCCTGCGGTTCGAGTATGATCCGCCCAGCCCGTTTCTGCTGGTCGGCGGGCACGGCCTGCTGGTGTTCCATGACAGCCGGTTGCAGCAGACCAGCAACATCCCGTTAAGCTCGACGCCGCTGGGCCTTCTGCTGCAGGACAACCTGCGGCTATCCGGCGACATCATGGTGGCCGGGCTGACCCGGGCGCCGGGCCAATTGCAGCTTCGGCTACTGCGTACCAAGTCCCCGGCTGACGGCACGCTGACCCTGGTGTTTGCCGACGCGCCGCTCGCCCTCCGGCAATGGTCCGTGGTGGACGCCCAGCGGCAGGAAACCCGGATCACGCTCTATAACATCGAGCTGGGCGGGACCTTCAAGCAGAGTCTTTTTGAGTTCATCGATCCCAGGTTCTTTCAAAACAACGGCGGCGGTGGCTAGATTGGCTTTCATTTGGCTGGGCCGACGCGGCATGATGGCGCGATGAAGCCGCTGGTTGGAATCTCCTGCTGCACGAAAGCGTTCGGCCTGTATGGCACGCCGAACCACGCGGCGTCCGACACCTACGTCCGAGCGGTCGATCAGGTCATGGGCGCCGTGCCGGTGCTGGTGCCCGCGAACGGCGACGCCGCCGACATCGACACGCTTCTCGCCCGGCTTGACGGCATCATCCTGACCGGCAGCCGGTCCAACGTGCACCCGGCGCTGTACGGCGGCCCGCCCCATGCGGAGGGCACGCCCGAGGACGCGCAGCGGGACGCCGTCACCATGCGCCTGATCCGCGCCGCCGTCGCGGCCGGCGTGCCCGTGCTGGCGATCTGCCGCGGCTTGCAGGAGTTGAACGTTGCCCTGGGTGGCAATCTGCACCAACGCTTGCAGGATTTGCCGGGCCGCTTCGACCACTCCACCCCGCTGCATCCGAACCCGCGGATACGCATCGGCAAGGCGCACAGCCTGGCGGTCGCCCCCGGCGGATGGCTGCACCGGGTGGCTCGGGCCGAGCGGATCGCCGTGAACTCCCTGCATAACCAAGGCATCGACCGGCTCGCCCCTGGCCTGGTGGTCGAGGCGACGGCGCCGGACGGCACGATTGAAGCGGTCCGTTTGCCGAACTCCCGGGCGCTGACCGTGGGCGTGCAGTGGCATCCGGAGTACGACTTCGCCAGCGATGCCGTATCGCGGAACATCTTCGCCGCGTTCGGCGCCGAGGTGCGCAGCCGGATGGGCCACGCACTGCTCGCGGCTGATTGACGTCCTAAGCGGCAAGCTCCACGATACGGCGCAGATCTGCGACAAAAGCGGCATATTCCCGCGCCTTCGCCTCCTCGTCCGGCACGCGCAGCAGGTAGGACGGGTGCACCGTGATGAAGCCCGTGGTGTTGCCGCCGTTCCCGTCCGGCAGCGGCATCGGCTGGCCGCGCTCCCGCGTGATGGCGACAGCCCGGCCCAGCACCGCCCGCGCCGCCGTCGCCCCCATCATCACGGTCAGCGCCGGCTTGATCGTGGCCCGCTCCAGATCGAGCCAGAAGCGGCAGGCGTTGATCTCGCTGATCCCGGGCTTCTCGTGGATGCGCCGCTTGCCGCGCGGCACGAACTTGAAGTGCTTGACCGAATTGGTGACATAGACCATCTGCCGGTCCAGCCCGGCCTCCTGCATCGCGCGGTCCAGCAACTGTCCGGCCGGGCCGACGAAGGGACGCCCGGCCAGGTCTTCCTGATCACCTGGCTGCTCGCCGATCATCATGACGCGGGCGTTGGGCGAGCCTTCGCCGAACACCACCTGCGTCGCCGGCTCCCACAGCGGGCAGCGCCGGCAATCCGCCGCCTCCCGCGCGGCCTCGTGCAGCGGGCTGCCGTGTTCGGCCGCGGGCGGCGGGACGATGCGAGAGGGACGCGGGGCTGAGAACACGGGCTGCTCCACCATGTTGTCCACGCGGCCGGACGCCGTGCGGATCAATTCGGGAATCGCGGCGGCCTCCGGGAGGTTCCGCCAGTATTTCTGTGGCATCTCCGCCCGCATCGCGCCGATCTTAAGGCGGGCGGGGTTGAAGATGCTGCTGTAATATGCACGCCAGTATGCTTCCAGCCGGTCGTCGTCCGGCACGTCGGAGGGCTGCGCGCCCACGTCGAACCGCAATGCTTCCCTATCCCAGTGCGCGCTGCGGTAGGGCGTCAGGATGGACCAGGTCATCGTGGCGAAGCGCCGGGCGAAGAACGGGGCATTGGACTCGACGATGTAATGCTCCGGCTCGAACCAGCTCACGTAGCGGGTGCCCTCTGGTTCCGCGACCTCGCGGAACCGCACGAAGGCGCGCATCTTGTGGGTGTCCCGCCGCACGGCCTGGGCCAGGCGCTGCACGCGCTGCACCTCGGGATCGGTGGTCATCTCCAGGATGTGCTTCTCGCCGCGGTGGGCACGCCAGATCAGGCGATAGAGCAAGGCGAACCGCTCGGGATCGCGCGCCTGGATCACCGTTTCCGCCAGCGTCACCAAGGCGCGCGGCACGGTGAAGCTGCCGCTTGGCGTGGGCAGCGCCTCCTCCTCGGGTTCGGCGAACAGGTCGGTGGCGTTGCGCACGGACCAGACGACGTCATCCGGCGCGATGTCCGCCAGCGCCAGCGCACGCGCCGCCGCGCGCCATGCGCCCCAATCGACCTCGTGCGCCAGGACGACCGACTTCATGCGAACATGTCCAACTGCGTCGCC
This sequence comes from uncultured Acetobacteraceae bacterium, assembly GCA_964247405.1. Classification (GTDB taxonomy): domain Bacteria; phylum Pseudomonadota; class Alphaproteobacteria; order Acetobacterales; family Acetobacteraceae; genus CAHJXG01. The sequence continues at coordinate 2,172 of CAXTUQ010000086.1, read as the reverse complement.
TTGGGCACCAGGCGCTGCGCCAGCCGCGCGCTGTCCAGCAGGCCGCCGGGCTGATAGTCCAGCGCGGTGACGAACGGCGCGACCTTGTCCATAGGCACACGCAGCCGGGCCAGGTCGTCCATACGCAGCCGCCGGTGCCGCCGCGCCTGCAGCAGCTTGTCCACCGACTTCACCCCCATGCCCGGCACCCGCAGCAGTTGCTCCCGCGTCGCCGTGTTCACATCGACAGGGAATTGATCCCGGTGCTGCAGCGCCCAGGCGAGCTTCGGGTCCATCGACAGGTCCATGTTCCCAGCGGCATCGAGCGCCAGCTCATCCGCCTTGAACTCGTAGAACCGCATCAGCCAGTCGGCCTGATACAGCCGGTGCTCCCGCAGCAGCGGCGCGCGCTTCGGCGGCAGGATGGAGCTCGCGTCGGGGATAGGGCTGAACGCCGAGAAGTATACCCGGCGCAGCCCGTAGTTGCTGTACAAGTTGGTGCTCAGCGCCAGGATCTTGCGGTCCGAGCTGTCGTCAGCGCCGACGATCATCTGCGTGCTCTGCCCGGCCGGAGCGAACCGCGCCGCCTTCTGCTCGGCCTTCGCCTCGTCGATGCGCAGCCTCATGCGGCCCATGCTGCGGCGGATGCTCGGCATGTCCTTCTCCGGCGCCAGCCGCGCCAGGCCGTCCTCCGTCGGCATCTCCACGTTGATGCTGAGCCGGTCGGCATACCGCCCGGCCTCCAGCAGCAGTTCCGGGGAGGCGTCGGGGATGGTCTTCAAATGGATGTAGCCGCGGAAGCCGTGCTCCTCCCGCAGCGTCTTGGCCACCCGCACCACCTGCTCCATTGTGTAGTCTGGGCTGCGGATAATGCCGGAGCTGAGGAACAAGCCCTCGATGCAGTTGCGGCGGTAGAAGCCGAGCGTCAGGGTCACGACCTCCTCGACGGTGAAGCGCGCCCGCCGCACGTTGGAGGACCGCCGGTTGATGCAGTACAAACAGTCATAAACGCAACTGTTGGTCAGCAGGATTTTCAGCAGCGAGATGCAGCGCCCGTCCGGCGCGTAAGCGTGGCAGATGCCCATGCCTTCCGTCGAGCCGACGCCGGTCTTCTCTCCCAGGGAACTGCGCGAAACGGTGCCGCTGGACGCGCACGACGCGTCGTACTTCGCTGCGTCGGCCAAGATCTTGAGCTTCGCCAGCAGGTCCATAGAACGTTTGTTCTCCATCAACCGAAACTAAGCGGCCACCTCAGATGTTCAACCCGGCCCGGCCGGCCTATGCTGCGGCATGACTGCTGATCCCCCCGCCTCCAGGCCTCACGACTACACGGCCATCGGCGCCGCAAGTTCCCCGGCTTTCTCCTGCGACGGGCGGACCTTGTTCCATCTGCGCGGCGCCGGGTTGGCGCAGGTATGGGCGCTGCGGATCGAGGATGGCCAGTCTTGGCCGCTGACCGGCCATGACGAGAAGGTGGCCCTGCTGCGCCGCGCGCCCGGCGACGACCGGCTGATCTACGGCATCGACGCCGGCGGCGACGAGCGCCAGCAGCTTTGGCTCATTGAAAATGGGCAATCGCGCCCGCTCACAAACGCCCCCGAGGTGATCCACGGCTTCGGCGCGTGGTCTCCGGACGGCAGCCGCATCAGCCTGACCGCCAACGACCGGGACGAGGCGCATTTCGACGTGCTCGTGATGGACCCGGCCTTGGGGGAGCGCACGCGGCTGTTCCAGGGCACGCATGAGGCCGCCGCCGCGGCTTGGCACCCGGACGGCGGCCGGCTGATCGCAATTCTGGACAAGAACAGCGGCGACCAGCGGCCGATGGTCCTGCACCTGGACGGCGCCATACGGCCCGTGCCGCGGGCATCCCCCGCGCGCTACGCCAGCCTGCGTTGGACGGCGGATGGCGCGGCGCTGATGGGCCTGACCGACGCCGGGCGCGACGTGATGGCGCTGTGCCGCATCGACCCGGCCACCGGCGAGGCTACCCCGGTGTTCGCCCCGCCCGGCCGCGACGTGGAAGCCTGGGCGCTTTCGCCCGGCGGCGCCCTGCTCGCCACGATTGAGAACGACCGCGGCTACGCCCTGCTGCGCGTGGGGCCTCCGGACGGCGAGCGGCCCGTGGTGGCCGGCCTGCCGCAAGGCACCGTGTCCGATCCTGCCTGGTCGCCAGACGGCACCGCCCTGGCC
>CAXTUQ010000085.1:0-14309 GCA_964247405.1 uncultured Acetobacteraceae bacterium | reverse complement strand
GGATCTCGTGCTGTTCTCCGCGCGCTCTCACAGCGAGCTGCTGTCCCGCCCGCAGGCCGACCGGATCGTGCTGCGGGCCGGGCGGGCCATCGACGCCGCGGCGCCGTCCTACCGCGAGCTGGACGCGCTGTTCCCTGGGGTGGACGTTTAGGTCATCCGGCTTTTGCGCTTGCAACCCGGCGGCCGATGTCATGCGATAATGCCATGACCCAATCCTCCGCGCTGTGGCTCCGCAATCCCCTGGCCGTGCTCGGCGACGCCCCGGGCGGGATCGTCGTCGAGGCCGGGCGCATCGTCGAGCTGCTGCCGGCGGGCGGCACGCCGAGCCGGCCCGCCAAGGCCTTCGACGCCAGCCGGCACGTCGTGCTGCCCGGCCTCATCAACACCCACCACCATTTCTACCAGACCCTGACCCGGTGCTTCCCCACAGCACTTGACCGCACCCTGTTCGGCTGGCTGCAGGCGCTCTACCCGGTTTGGGCACGGCTGACGCCGGAGGCGCTGGACGCCGCCGTCACCGTCGCGATGGCTGAGCTGCTGCTGTCGGGCTGCACCACCACGACCGACCACCACTACGTGTTCCCACCCGGCCTGGAGGACGCCATCGCCATCGAGGCCGCGGCGGCGGGGCGCCTGGGCCTCCGCGCCGTGCTTACCCGCGGCTCGATGGACCTGTCGCAGCGGGACGGCGGCCTGCCGCCCGACAGCGTCGTGCAGGACGCCGACGCCATCCTGGACGACAGCAGCCGCCTGATCGACCGCCTGCACGACCCGGCGCCGCACGCGATGCTGCAGATCGCGCTCGCCCCGTGCTCCCCCTTTTCCGTCACCACGCGGCTGATGCGGGACACGGCGGCGCTGGCGGACAAGCGGGGCGTGCGGCTGCATACCCACCTGGCCGAGACCGTGGACGAGGCCGCGTTCTGCCGGGACCGCTTCGGCTGCACGCCGCTCGACTACCTGGACGACTGCGGCTGGCTGCGCCCGGGCACCTGGCTGGCCCACGGCATCCATTTCGGCGCGGAGGAGATCGCGCGGCTCGGGCGTGCCCGGGTCGGGGTGACGCACTGTCCTTGCAGCAACCAGTTGCTCGCCTCCGGCACCTGCCCGGTCTGCGCGCTGGAGGCCGCCGGGGCGCCGGTCGGGCTGGGGGTGGACGGCTCGTCCTCGAACGATGGTTCGAACCTGATGCAGGAGGTGCGGGCGGCGTTCCTCTTGCAGCGCGGGGCGAACGGGATCGGCGCGGTGAGCCACCGCGATGCCCTGCGCTGGGCCACGGAGGGGTCTGCCTCCTGCATCGGGCGGCCGGAACTAGGGCGCATCGCGGTGGGTGCTGCGGCGGACCTGGCGCTGTTCACGTTGGACGGGCTGCGGTTCTCCGGCGCGGGGGACCCGCTGGCGGCGGTGGTGGTCTGCGGCGCGTCACGGGCGGACCGGGTGATGGTGGCCGGGCGTTGGGTGGTGGAGGATGGCTGTGTCCTGGGTTTGGACGTGGCTGGACTGATGCGGCGGCATGGGGAGGCGGCGCGGCGGCTTGCGGCCGGGTAGCATTTCCGCCTAAAATCTAGGCTTTTTGATCTCAACTCATGTGGAAATGCACGTTTATTAGCTTATTGCTAATAATTAAGGCATATCGTATCGCCTTATGCCGATCTGTCGTCCTGTCCCTTCACACGACTGGAACAAAACTGTTTCCAAACTGACGCTCACGATCCTGGCATGGCGCTTGCTGTCTCTTTTGCGAGAGCAAGCAACCGTTTCGGAGATGAGCGAGAATGACACATGCCTGGAAGGCGACGGTGGCCGCCTTGTTGCTGTTGGCGCTGGCGCCCAGTGAAGCCCGCGCCTGGGGGATCGACTTTCAGGACACCTATCTCAGCATCCGTTACCTGCCCGAAGACAAGCAGCCGGGCTATCGCAAGGACGTCAACGAGGTCGCCGGCAACATCGCCTATGCGAACGCCTGGACCTACGGCTCCAACTTCGCCAGCATCGACTTCGAGGATTTCAGCGCCCGCGGCGACCCGGCCAACAGCGTCACGGGCCGCGCCGATTCCAACTCGGCCGAGGTGTACGCAGTGTTCCGCTCGGTTCTGAGCGGCAACAAGGTGACGGGCAGCAACATGTTCTCATTCGGCCCGGTCCGCGACGTGGGCCTGCTGGTCGGCTTCGACTTCGACACGCAGAACGACGCGTTCGCGTCCTACAAGAAGCTGGTGACGTTCGGGCCGCAGTTCTCCATCAACCTGCCGCGCGGCTTCCTCAACATCACCCTGGGCCTGTCGCACGAATGGAACACCAACGGTTTCCTGCAGAACGGCAACGGCGCCAACTTCGACCCAGCGTTCACCATCGAAACCGCCTGGGCCTTTCCCTTCGCGGTCGGCCCCGTGCCCCTCAACTTCACCGGCTTCGCCAATCTGATTACCCCGAAGGGCAAGGGCGCCACGACCGACTACAACCACGGGACCGAGATCCTGCTGCATCCGAAGCTGATGGTCGATGTCGGGGAACTGCTCGGCTATGTCCCGAAGAAGGTCGAGGCCGGCGTCGGCTACGAGTACTGGCACAACAAGTTCGGCGGCGTGCCGCGCTACGTGCCGGGGACGGAGCAGAACTCCGTGTTCGTCGAGGTCGGCTACCATTTCTGACAGCCGGCTGCCGGCTGAAACCGTCAACGTCCGTGGGCGTTGACTCGCGTCGATCCATCATGAGGCTTGGGCGTGCACCCGTCCAGTCACGAGGAGGACTTTCCATGTCGGTGAAACTGCTTTGGGCAACGGCCCTGGTGTTAAGCTTGTCCAGCAGCCTGGCCTTTGCCCAAACAAGCGGGGACCAGACGGCCCGCAGTCCGGTCACGGGTGACGCCGTCCACAAGAGCCAGAGCAGGGCAAGCCGCGCGTCGAGGCGCGCGGCGAACATCGCCCAGTCTGACAAGCAGCCGCCGGGCACGGAGAATGGTAATCAGCCTGACCGTGCCGCAGCCGGCGGCGGCGGCCGCTGACCCGGTCGCGGCGTCCAGAGGGCAGGACGGGCGGCATGACTGCGGGTGACGCGGCGGCCGTGCCCTCGGCCGCAACCATTGCCGCCGCGGAAAGCCTGCTCGGCATCCGCTACTCGGATACTGAGCGTGAGCTGATGGCCGACAACCTGCTCGCGCAGACCCAGCTTGCGCTGCGCCGGCGCGCCGTGCCGCTGCCGGCGTCGCTGGCGCCCGCCACCCGCTTCGACCCGCGCCTGCCGGGGCAAATCTTGCCCCGGGAAAACGGGGTGTCCGTGTCCGATGACGCCCCGGCGCTCCCGGAGGACGACGCGGCAATTGCCTATGCGTCCATCACCCACCTGGGACCCTGGCTCCGCCGCGGCCATCTGACCGCCACGCGGCTGACCGACATCTACTTGGCCCGCATCGCCGCCATCGGCCCGCGGCTCGAATGCTTTGCCACGGTGACGGCGGATGCCGCCCGTGCCCGTGCGGCGGAGCTGGACCAGATGGCCCGGCGCGGCGAGTGGCTCGGCCCGCTGCATGGCATCCCCTACGGCATGAAGGACATCATCGACACTGCGGGCGTCGAGACCGCCTGGGGCGCGGAGCCGTATCGCGGGCAAATCCCGGCGGAGGACGCGCACATCACGGCGCTGCTGCACGCCGCGGGCGCGGTGATGCTGGGCAAGACGACGGTGGGCGCCTTGGCCTACGGCGACATCTGGTATGGCGGGCGCACGCGCAACCCGTGGAACACCGAGGAAGGATCGAGCGGGTCGAGCGCCGGCTCCGCGTCGGCCACCGCCGCCGGGTTGGTCGGGTTCTCCATTGGCACGGAAACGCTGGGGTCCATCGTCGCGCCCTCGACGCGCTGCGGCACGACCGGGCTGCGCCCCACATTTGGCCGGGTGTCGCGCCGCGGCGCCATGGCGTTGTGCCCGTCGCTCGACAAGATCGGGCCGATCTGCCGATCCGTGGAGGATACGGCGTTGGTGCTCGACGCGATCCGCGGCCCCGACCCGCTGGACGCCGCGCAGATCGCGGCGCCGTTCGGCTGGGACAGCGCGCGCCCGGCGGCCGGGCTGCGGCTCGGCTACGTCGAGGCGGATTTCGCCGAGGGGCACGAGATGGACCGCGCGGCGCTGCGGGCCGCAGGCGAGCTGGGGCTGGAGCTGGTCCCGCTGACCCGGCCCGACCTGCCGTACGACGCGCTGATGGGCGTGCTGTACGCCGAGGCCGCAGCCTCCTTCGAGGCGCTGACCCTGTCGGACCGCGACGACGCCCTGGCCTGGCAGGCGAAGGAGGCATGGCCGAACGCCTTCCGCAAGGCGCGCTTCCTGTCCGCGGTGGACCACGTGCAGTTGGACCGGTTCCGCACGATGGTCATGCAGATGACGGACGCCCTGTTCCGCGGCGTGGACGCCGTGATCGGGCCGAGTCAGGTCGGCCCGATGCTGGTCATCACCAACTTCACCGGCCACCCCTGCCTGTGCCTGCCCACCGGGCTGCAGCGCGCCCACACCCGCGGGCCGCTGTCACTGGCACGGGCCAGGCTCGATCTCGGCGAGGAAAAGGCCGGCCCGCTGCACGACGTGCCGCACACGGTCTGCCTTTGGAGCAGGCTGTTCAGCGAGGCGCCGGCGCTGTCCATCGGCCTGGCACTGGAGCGCCGGTTCGGCTACGCCGCGTATCGCCCGCCGGTCGGCTGAGCGCGTCCGCTTATATGGGCGGCACCATTGATTGGCCTGCGTACAGTTGCCGATGGGTTGCACCCATCCTACGGCATAGGCCGCGTAGGATGGGTGCAACCCATTGGCGGACTCAGTGGCCGATCATCCAGGGCCGCGCGGCCGGGCTGCTCTTTGCGGGAACAGCCTCCGCCGAAAGCGTGCGGCTGCGCGGCTTGCAGCACCCGCACGACGCGGGGTGCGCGCCCCCGGACCGCTTCGGCGCATCCGCACTGCGTTCGTTGGTGGCGTGGGCGTCGCGCCGGCCGGCCTCCATGCCGGACAGGCGCGGGGCGGACAGCAGGACCCGCGGCGCCGGGCCGCCGCACCCGGCGCAAGGGTGCGGCGCCTGGAACTCCGCCATCGGGCGCACCGCCTCGAACGGGCCGCAGCGGGGGCAGTCGTACTCGTAGGTGGGCATGGCGGGATCATAGGTCCGGGGCGAGCGGCATGTCCACGCCGCCCTTGATGCCGCCGCTCGGCCCGTCGGCGCCGGGGTTGATGTCGAAGTCGAAGATCTCGGTCGGCAGCCAGAGCGTGGCGCAGGAGTTGGGGATATCGACCACGCCGCTGATGTGCCCCTGCACCGGCGCGGTGCCCAGGATCGAGTATGCCTGCGCCCCGGAGTAGCCGAACTTCTTCATGTACTCGATGGCGTTCAGGCAGGCCTGGCGGTAGGCGACGTTCACGTCGAGGTAGTGCTGCTCGCCCGCCTCATCGACGGAGATGCCCTCGAAGATCAGGTAGTCCGTGTAGTTCGGCTTGATGACGCTCGGCTTGAAGATCGGGTTCCTGATGCCGTACTTCGCCATGCCGCCACGGATCAGCTCGACCTTGAGGTGAATCCAGCCCGGCATCTCGATGGCGCCGCAGAAGGTGATCTCGCCATCGCCCTGGCTGAAATGCAGGTCGCCCATGGACAGCCCGGCGCCGGGCACATAGACGGGGAAGTACACGCGGGCGCCGCGCGACAGATCCTTGATGTCGCAGTTGCCGCCATGCTCGCGCGGCGGCACGGTGCGGGCGCCGGTCGCCGCGGCGGCGGCCTTCGCATCGCCTTTCAGCCGGCCCATGTGCGCGGTCGGCGCGAAGGGCGGGTTGGCCAGCGGCGGCACCCGCTCCGGGTTGGTCGCGATCAGCCCGGTTTCCCGCCGGTTCCAGGTGTCCAGCAGCTTCGGGTCCGGCAGGCAGCCGATCAGCCCCGGATGGATCAGCCCGGCGAACCGCACCCCCGGCACGTGGCGCGACTTGGCGAACATGCCCTCGAAGTCCCAGATCGACTTCTGCGCTTCTGGGAAATGGTCGGTGAGGAACCCGCCGCCGTTCTTCTTGGAGAAGAAGCCGTTGAACCCCCAAGCGTTGTGCGGGAATGCCCCGATGTCGAGGAAATCGACCACCAGCAGGTCGCCCGGCTCCGCGCCCTCCACGCCCACGGGTCCGCTCAGGAAGTGCACGATGCTGAGGTCGATGTCGCGCACGTCGGCGGCCGAATCATTGTTCTTGATGAACCCGCCGGTCCAGTCGAAGCACTCGATGATGAAGTCTTGGCCGGGCTTGACGGTCGCGGCCATCGGGATGTCCGGGTGCCAGCGGTTGTGGATCATGTCGTTCTCGTATGGCGATTGCGATAGATCGACCTTGATGAGCGTGTCCGGCATGGCGGGTCCTCCTTGTTGCGAGTTTTAGACGGCCAAATAGCGGGCGACGCGGTCCTCATCGACATCGGTCCGCGTGCTCCCGTGCACGATGGCGCCGCCCTCCATGACGAACACCCGGTCGGCGATGTCGAGCGCGAAGCTCAGCACCTGCTCGGACGCCACGATGCTGAGGCCGCGCTCGTCGCGGATGCGCTTCAGGGTGCGGCCCAGCTCCAGGATGATGGAGGGCTGGATGCCCTCGGTCGGCTCGTCCAGCAGCAGCACGCGGGGGTCGGTCGCCAAGGCGCGTGCGATGGCGAGCTGCTGCTGCTGCCCGCCCGACAGGTTGCCGCCGCGCCGGGACCGCATCTCCCGCAGCACCGGGAACAGCTCGTAGATCGAGGGGGGCACGGCAGGCGCGTGGCGCACGAACAGCCCGGTCTCGATGTTCTCCTGCACCGTCATCGCCGGGAAGATCATGCGGCCCTGCGGCACGAATGCGACGCCCCGGGCCACCCGCTGGTAAGTCCTGAGGTGCGCGATGGCGGCGCCGTCCAGCACGATCTGCCCGGCGGTTGCCGGCACCAGGCCGATCAGCGACTTCATCAGCGTCGTCTTGCCCATGCCGTTGCGGCCGACAAAGACGACGATCTCCCCGGGCGCCACGGTGAAGTCGATCCCATGCAGCACCTCGCTCTGCCCATAGCCGGCGCGCAAGCCTTGCACGTCCAGCATGGGGCCGTCCGCCCGGGCCGGGCTTGGCATCGCGTCAATGGCGCCCTGCTCAATGGCCAAGATACACGTCCACCACCCGGCGGTCAGCTTTCACGTGGGCAATCGAGCCTTCGGAGATCACCCGTCCCTGGTGCAGCACCATCACCTTGTCCGCGATGCTCTCGACGAAGCCCATGTCGTGCTCGATCACCAGCACCGAGCGGCGCTGGATGATGCGGCGCAGCAGCTCCGCCGTCTTGGCCCGCTCGCTCACGCTCATGCCGGCGACCGGCTCGTCGAGCATGAGCAGCGCCGGGTCCTGGATCAGCAGCATCCCGATTTCCAGCCATTGCTTCTGGCCGTGGCTGAGGATGTCGGCGGGACGGTCGAGGTGGTCGTGCAGGAACACGCTGCACGCGACTTCCTCGACCTGGCCGGACACCTCGGAATCGCGTCGGAAGGCCAGCGCCCCGAACACCGAACGGCCGCGCGGGAAGGACAGTTCCAGGTTCTCGAACACCGTAAGGTCCTCGTAGATCGACGGCGTTTGGAACTTCCGGCCCACCCCGGCGCGGACGATCTGGTGCTCCTTCATCCGGGTCAGCTCCGCGCCCTCGAACCGGATGGACCCGGCCGTGGCCTCCGTGCGCCCGCAGATCAGGTCCAGCACGGTGGTCTTGCCCGCGCCGTTCGGCCCGATGACCACGCGGATCTCGCCGCGGTCCAGGTAGAACGACAGGTCGTCCACCGCGCGGAACCCGTCGAAGGAAACCGTCAGGCCCTCGACGGCGAGCAGGTGGTCGGTGTTGGACGCCATGGCGCGCCTCCTATTCGACTGAGGCGACGGGGTCGCCGGGCAGCACGGCCGGGCGGGGCGCGGCCGGGCGGCGGCGGAGCCACGGCAGCAGCCGGTCGAGCGCCGGGTCGAACGTCCTGCGGTACACGCCGGCCAGGCCGTCCGGGAAGGCGACGACGACCAGGATGAACAAGGAGCCGAGGGCGAGCAGCCACAATTCGGGAAATGCCTCGGACAGCGCCGTGCGCGCCCAGTTCACCGCCAGCGCGCCGTAGACCGCGCCCAGCAAGGAGGTTCGCCCGCCGACGGCGCAGAAGATCACCATCTCCATGGAGGGCACGATGCCGACGAAGCTCGGCGACATGAAGCCGACCTGCAAGGTGAACATCGCGCCGCCGATCCCGGCAAGCGCGGCGGCGAAGCAGAACACGAAGATCTTGAAGTCGGCCACGGCGTAGCCGGAGAACCGCACCCGGTCCTCCTTGTCGCGCATCGCAACCAAAATGCGTCCGAGCTTGCTCCGCCGCACGTACTGGCCGAGCAGCAGGCAGGCGATCAGCAGGCCGCCGTTGACGAAGTACAGCACGATGCGGGCTTGGTCGGTGCGTATGTCCCAGCCGTTCAGGGTGCGCAGGTCGGTGATCCCGTTCACGCCGCCGGTGTAGCCCTGCTGCCCGATGATCAGGATCGTCAGGATCGCCGCAATGGCCTGGGTAATGATGGCGAAATATGTGCCGCCCACCCGGCGCTTGAACATCGCGAACCCCACAAGGAGCGCCAGCAGCGCCGGCACCAGCGGGATCGCGATCAGCGTCAGGCCCAGGCTGTGGAACGGCCGCCAGAACAGCGGCAGCTCCGTGATCTGGTTCCAGTCCATGAAGTCCGGGATGCCCGGCGTCGATTGGATCTTCGTCGCCTCCGGCGTGGACGCCTCCAGCTTCAGAAACATCGCCATGCAGTAGCCGCCGAGGCCGAAGAACACGCCCTGGCCCAGGCTCAGGATGCCCGCGTCGCCCCAACACAAGACGAGGCCGAGCGCTACGAAGCCGTAGGTGAGATACTTGCCGATCAGGTTGAGGCGGAACGGCTCCAGTCCCAGCGGCAGCACGATGAAGATCAAGGCCGCCAATAGGCCGATGAACAGCACGTCCTTGCGGTTGAGGAAGCCCATGCCGCGCTATCTCCGGACCTTAAGCACGAACAGCCCTTGCGGCCGCAGCATCAGGATGCCCACCACCGTCAGCAGCACGACCACCTGCGCCATCGAGCCGCTGAGGAAGAATTCGAGCGTGGAACGCGCCTGCGAGATGGTGAAGGCGGACGCCACCGTGCCGATCAAGCTGCCGGCGCCGCCGAACACGACGACAAGGAACGCATCGACGATGTAAAGCTGCCCGGCGGTCGGGCTGGTCGATCCGATCATGGTGAAGGCGCTGCCGGCGACCCCCGCGATGCCGCAGCCGAGGCCGAAGGTCAGGCGGTCCACCCGCGCCGTGTCGATGCCGACCGCGCCGGCCATTGCCCGGTTCTGCATCACCGCCCGAACCTGCTTGCCCCAGCCGAGCCGGAAGATCAGCAGATAGACGCCCACCGCGATCAGCGTGGTCAGCGCCATGACGATCAGGCCGTTGATCGGAATCTGGATGCTGTCGGACAGGTTGGCCGCGCCCATCATCCAGTCCGGCTGGTCCACGCCCACCTCCCGCGCGCCGAACACCGAGCGGTACACCTGCTGCAGGATGAGGCTGAGGCCCCAGGTCGCCAGCAGCGTGTCGAGCGGACGGCGATACAGGTGCCGGATCAGCAGCCACTCCACCGCCATGCCCGCCAGCCCCGACGCGCAGAACGCCAAGACGACGGCGACGAAGAAGTAAGCGCCGAACGCGCCGGGCAGATAGGCCGTGAACAGCCGCGAAGTTAGGAAGGTGACGTAGGCGCCGAGGATCATGAACTCGCCGTGCGCCATGTTGATGACGCCCATCTGGCCGAAGATGACCGCGAGGCCCAACGCCATCAGCACGAACACGGAGAACAGGATCAGGCCCGCGAACCCCTGCATCGCCATGATCGAGCCGAGGTCGCCGAACGAGTAGCCCATCAGCATGGCCGGCCCTCCGTCCCGGCTCCCTATTGGTAGCCCTTGGGGAACGGGTCCGGCTGCACCAGTTCCGCCGTTTCATAGACCAGCTCGTACTGGCCGTTCGCCAAGGCCTTGCCGACGCGGGTCTTGCTCCAAAGGTGGTGGTTCTCGTGGATGCGGACGTAGCCCTCCGGCGCGCCCTTGAACTCGACGCCGGGCGAGGCGGCGGCGATCTTGTCCACGTCGAAGCTGCCGGCCTTCTCCGCCGTGAGCTTCCACAGCCACGGCCCGAGGTAGGCCGCCTGCGTCACGTCGCCGATCACGCTCTTGTCGCCGTACATCTTGTCGAAGTCCGCGACGAACGCCTTGTTGTTCGGGTTGTCGAGGCTTTGGAAATACTTCATGCAGGCAAAGGCGCCCGCGATGTTCTCGCCGCCGATGCCGCCGATCTCGTCCTCTGTGACCGAGATGGTCAGCAGCGTTTGCTTGCTGAGGTCCACCCCCGCCGCCTTGAGCTGCTTGTAGAACGCGACGTTGGAGCCGCCGACGATGATCGCGTAGATCACGTCGGGCTTGGACAGCTTGATCTTGTTGATGACCGAGTTGAACTGCGTGTGGCCGAGCGGGAAGTAGTCCTCCCCCACCACCTTGCAGCCCGCGAGGTGCCCCTCGATGTGCTTGCGCGCGATCTTGTTCGACGTGCGCGGCCAGATGTAGTCGGAGCCGAGCAGGTAGAACGTCTTGCTGCCCCGGGTCTTGTTCACCCAGTCGAGGCCGGCCAGGATCTGCTGCGTCGCCTCCTGCCCGGTGTAGATGACGTTCTTGGACTGCTCCAGCCCCTCGTAGAACGTGGGATAGTACAGCATCCCGTTGTACTGCTCGAACACCGGCAGCACCGCCTTGCGGGAGGCCGAGGTCCAGCAGCCGAACACCGCGGCGCACTTGTCGTTGACCAGCAGCTTCTTCGCCTTCTCCGCGAAGTTCGGCCAGTCGCTGGCGCCGTCCTCCTGGATGAACTTGACCTGCCGCCCCAGCACGCCGCCCTGGGCGTTGATCTCCGAGATTGCCAGCTTCTCCGCCTCGACCGAGCCGGTCTCGCTGATCGCCATGGTGCCGGTGATCGAGTGCAGGATGCCGACCGTCACCGTGCTGTCGGTGACGGCGAGGCCCGTGGTGTTGATTGCGGCTGTAGCGGGGGCGGTGACGGGCGCCTGCGCCCATGCCGCCCGGGGCAGCGATAATGGCAGCAGCGCCGCCGCCGAAACGCCCGCCATCCCCTGCATCAGGCGCCGGCGGCGCAACGGGCTGCGGGTGTCGTGGGTCATGGTCATTCCCTCAAGGAAGCGTGCGGATCGCGATTGAGCCGGGAGAAGGTCTTTGAGAATTGTGCGCCGCGATATACGTTAAATGACGTATGCCGGTGCCGGCGTTTCGTGCGCAGGATAGTGGGGTGCCCACATTCGACGCGGGAGGCAGCCCACTGACACGCGGCACCACGCAATCCCCGATTGGCGCCTACCCCGCGCAGTCTCCCGCGCAGTCCCTGGCCCGCAAGCCGTGACGACCCGGCAGCGCATCGTCCGCGTGCGGCGCGACTACAACCAGTGGGTCGCCAACGAGACCCTCGAAGACTACGCCCTGCGCTTCACCGCCAAGACCGCCCGCCGCTGGTCCGCCGCCCGCGTCGCCAACACGGCGCTCGGCGCCATCTCCTTCCTGGCGCTTGAGGCCATCGGCGGCACGATCACGCTGGAATACGGCTCCGCCAATGCGGTCGCCGCCATCCTGGCGGTCGGCGCGCTGATCTTCGCGACCGGCGTGCCGATCTGCTGGTACGCCGCACGGTTCGGGGTGGACATCGACCTGCTGACGCGCGGCGCCGGGTTCGGCTACATCGGATCGACGATCACCTCGCTGATTTACGCCTCCTTCACCTTCCTGTTCTTCGCCATCGAGGCGGTGATCCTCGCTTCCATGCTGGATGCCTGCTTCGGCATCCCGCTGCCGGTCGGCTACGTGCTGTGCACCGCCGCCGTGGTGCCGCTGGTGACGCACGGCATCACCTTCATCAGCCGCTTCCAGCTTTGGACCCAGCCGGCCTGGATTGCGCTGCACCTGTTGCCGTTCGCCTTCATCGCGGCGGGAGGCAGCGCTCCCTTCACGCAATGGGCGGCGTTCCGCGGCGCGGGTGGGAACGGCGAGGGGTCCTTGCAGATCGGCCTGTTCGGGGCGGCGGCCTCGGTCGTGTTCTCCCTCATCGCGCAGATCGGCGAGCAGGTCGATTACCTGCGCTTCCTGCCACCCCTGGACCCGGCGGCGTCCCGGCGCGCGCGCCGGGCCTGGTGGGGCGCGCTGCTGGCGGGCGGGCCGGGCTGGATCGTGCCGGGCACGCTCAAGCTGCTGGCCGGGTCGTTCCTGGCGACGCTCGCGGCCGGGCATGGGCTGCCCGTAGATGAGGCCGCATTGCCGATGCAGATGTACCGGGTCGCGTTCGGCTACGTCACCGGCTCCCCCGCGGCGGCGCTGGCGCTGGCGGCTGCTTTCGTCGCCGTGTCGCAGATGAAGATCAACGTGACCAACGCTTATGCCGGGTCCATCGCGTGGTCCAACTTCTTCTCCCGCCTGACGCACAGCCATCCCGGCCGGGTGGTGTGGCTGGTGTTCAACCTGGCCATCGCCCTGCTGCTGATGGAGATCGGCGTGTATGCGGCCATCGAGCATATCCTGGTCGGCTATTCCAACGTCGCGGCGGCCTGGGTGGGGGCGCTGGTGGCCGACCTCGTGCTCAACAAGCCGCTCGGCCTCAGCCCGCCCTCCATCGAGTTCAAGCGCGCCCACCTGTTCGACTTCAACCCCGTGGGCATCGGCGCCATGGCGGGCGGCGTCGCGGCGTCGCTCTGCGCCTATGCCGGGGCGTTCGGCCCGGCGGCGCAGGCCTTGTCGCCGTTCCTGGCCTTCGGCACCGCCTTTGCCGCAGCACCCGTGATCGCCTGGGCGACCGGCGGGCGGTTCTACCTGGCCCGCAAGCCGCGCGCCCACTGGTCCCGCCTGCCCGCCCTGCGCTGCACCGTCTGCGAGAACGGCTTCGAGCCGGAGGATATGGCGTTCTGCCCGGCCTATTGCGGGGCGATCTGCTCCTTGTGCTGCTCGCTCGACGCCCGCTGCCATGACCGCTGCAAACCGGCCTCCGCCCGGGCCTCGGCGCAGCTTCGCCGAGTGCTGGCCGCCGTGCTGCCGGCGCGGGCGCAGGCGGCGCTGGGCAGCGCGCTCGGGCGGTATGTCTTGGTGTTCGGGCTGTTCGTGGGCGCCATCGGGCTGATTTTGCTGGGCATCCACTCGCAGATCGCCGGCACCGCCCCGGCCGGCGCCCCCATCGTCGCGGCGGCGTTCTGGAAGGCGTTCTTCGTGCTGTCGGTGATCGCCGGTGTCGCGGCCTGGCTGCTGGTGCTGGCGCGGGACAGCCAGCGGGTGGCGCCGCAGGAGACCGACCGGCAAACCAGCCTGCTGACCGGCGAGATCAACGCGCATCGCCGCACCGACGCGCAACTGCAAAAGGCCAAGGAGGTCGCCGAGGCCGCCAACCTGGCGAAAAGCCGCTTCGTCGTCGGCGTCAGCCACGAGCTGCGTTCGCCGCTGAACGCGATCCTCGGCTACGCGCAACTGCTGGAGCACGACGCTGCCATCCCCGAGGCGCGGCGCGAAAGCATCGGCGTGATCCGGCGCAGCGGCGAGCATCTGGCCGGGCTGATCGAGGGATTGCTGGATATCTCGAAGATCGAGGCCGGGCGGATCGAGCTGTACCGGGACGAGGTGCGCCTGCCGGAGTTCCTCGGCCAGATCGCCAACATGTTCCGGCTGCAGGCGGAGGCGAAGGGCCTGCGCTTCGTGTTCAACCTTCCCCCCGGCGTGCCTGCGGTGGTTTATACGGACGAGCGGCGGCTCCGGCAGATCCTCATCAACTTGCTGTCCAACGCCGTGAAGTTCACCGGCGCCGGCAGCGTCAGCCTGGGCCTCCGCTGGCGCGGGGCCATCGCCGAGATCACCGTGGCCGACACCGGCATCGGCATCGGGCGCGCGGACCAGGAGCGCGTGTTCGAGCCGTTCCAGCGCATCGACCAGGGCCGGGCGGCGGTGGCGCCGGGCGTGGGGCTGGGCCTCACCATCACCAAGCTGCTGACGCAGATCATGGGCGGCGAGATCACCCTGCTGAGCCAGCCCGGCGTCGGCAGCCGGTTCACCATCCGCCTCATGCTGTCCGAGGTCATGCAGCCCCGGCCCGCCGCGCCCGCCGGACGCGCCATCGGCGGCTATGCCGGGCCGCGGCGCACGGTCGCCGTGGTGGACGACAACCAGGTGCACCGCGTTTTGC
>CAXTUQ010000084.1:0-14361 GCA_964247405.1 uncultured Acetobacteraceae bacterium | reverse complement strand
CGCCGGCCTGGTTGCGTGATAGACCCGGCACCACCCCGGAACCCAATAAGAGCCACAATCTTTATGGGCCTTTCAGGCCCTGGCTGTTCCACCGGTGCGATCTCATACGTGAGCCCTGACGTGCATGCAGGATGAAAGGGGCGAGGCTCTTGTCGGGTTCCGGGGTGGTGTACGGCGCTCGCGCCGCGCCGGCAGCGTTGGCTCGGCGCGGCGGTCGGGGGATCGACGGCAATCGTGGCGTCCTACCCTGGCTGGCGCGCCCGGATCGCCGCCGTGCCGCGCTACGGTCAGACGCCGACCGGCTTGGTCGAGGATGCTATCGTCGTCGCGGGCGCCGTCGCCATCCTGCGGGCGCTGGGCCACGATGCGGCTACGTATCCCGCAGCGAGGCGGCCAGCCGCTCCAAGGCTTCAGTGACCCGGTCCAGGAGTTCGGCCGTGCCTTTCGACCGCGCCCTAGCGCTGTCCATGTGCATCGCCACGTTGCTTTGAAGCGCCGTCAGCGCCTGATCGTGGGTGACGCCTTCCGCCATATCGCTGTGGCGTTCGCGAGCGGCTTTGTTGATCGAGTGCGTCCGCGCATCTTCGAGCGCCGAAAAGGTGCGGACCACAGCCGCCATGGCCGCAAGACTTGCCCGGATGTCGTCGAGCTTGGCCGCCAGCACTCGCTCGCGGCGGGTTGTGGGCAGGAGCCGCCTCGCTCGAAAGAATTTACGGCCCATCATTGTGCAACCGTGGACTATGCGGCGCTTGCTGGCAACGTGGCAGGCGTCCCATGTGTCCACGGTGTTCATCATCACCGAAGACGATGCCGCCGCGATCCGCGCCGCCTTCGAGCGGGACGGCGAACTGTCCGCGGCCATCGAGCTGCGGCGGCGGTTCCCCGGCATTTCCGACAACGCGCACGCGCGGGCTTGCGTCCGGAGCATCGCCGGGTGGAGTGCGCCGCCCGTCCCATCCCGGCCGGTGACACGGCTCCGGCGCAAGGGTCGATACGAAAGTTAAGACTTCCGGAAAACTTCTCAGTCCCCATCACATCAATAAGTTGCAGCTTTCATAAGATGTGACCGAAACCAAATCCAAACTGAAGGTCAAACCACCCTCCAAAACCCGCAGCCTCGGCAATGCACATGCCGACACCTTGGGCAGACGCTGGACGCCCAGCTTGAGCAGTTGTTGCAAACAGAGACTGTGCAACGCATAAGCACGTGCGAGCGATTGCCAGGCAGCGTCTTCCAGGCACTGAGAAGCTCCTCGCGCGGGTTGCTCCCTTGCTGCGACGACGCCGGACTGCCGAGACTTTCCGACCGGCGCCGATGTTCGTGGCCCAGAGGGCAGGCCCGCATCGACAGGAAAACCTCGATCGGAGAAGACCGAAGATCAGATTTCCTCAGCGTTTGAGCGTTGCGCCGAGGGGTGTCCAATTCACAATGTCTTGCAACTGCTCCGGCTCCAGCAGGGCAACCGTGCCGTCTCCCACGTCCAGCAGGCCAGCGGTCCGCAACTGCTGCAATGCACGGTTCATGTGGATGACGCTGAGGCCGAGCGCATCAGCGAGCACGTCTGGCGTCAGCGGCATGGCGAAGCGGTCATCGCGTGTCATACCAAACGCCCTTTGCGACGACCGGTTTTCTTCCGCCTCGCTGCCCCGAAAACGCTCGCGATGGCGGTGATCAAAAGCGGTCAACACATCGGGCGCTTGGTATCAGACCCGCCCAGCCAAGGCGTTCGTGCAGCTCCAAGATCAAATGCACGACGCGCTCGCGCGCCGTTTGCTGGCCCAGGCGCATCAGCTGATTGAACAACAGCAGGTCATCCAGCTGCGCCGTGAGGCGGACAGCGCGGGCCAACGTAGTACTATCCGGGTTCGCAGCGGCTTCAACCAGCCGCTGCGCGCTCACCGTTTCCAGCTCGGTGAGCGCCACCACGGCGTAAGGCAAAGGCAGATCGGGCAGCAGCACGCGCCCGATGAAGTCGCCCGGCAGCAGGAAACCGAGGATCTGCCGCCGCTTGTCAGCATGCATGCGATACCGGCACGCCCATCCTGCGACGATCAGCCGCGATGGCGGCAGCGCATCGGCCGTGCAGAGATCCTGTTGTGACGCGTGGTGTTGGGGATCAGGAAGGTCTTGCCACAGCTCCGTCCTCGTTGCGGGCAAGGGTATCGGCGCGAGCAATGGCATAGCATCCCTTTCTCAAAAACATTATTTTTATATTAATTTTTACACCCGAGCTTAAGAATACTGTCGTGCCTCCGTCCCAAGAGTGACTGTTATAAAAATTGTCAATCTGCGCTTTGAGCATAATTACTGTGGAAGTCCATGCCTGCATGATCCATGTGCCAGGCGTGTAGCCGCAAGGTGCAACGAACCATCAAGGCCGCACCGTCTGGGCATCGACGAGCGCGTGCGCCGAGACGCACGGGTCAAAAAGGCCGGCAGGAGGGGAACTGGGTATCGCGATGTGGAACGCATTCGAGGAGATGCCCACGTTGGCGGGAAACTCCGGTCAAGACAGAACCTGCCAACCCAACGTGGGCACGTCGTGGCAGTGACTGGCTACTCCGCACTTAGCTGCGTGCGCATCCAAGCAGCGGCATCCGCGAGTGTGTCGAATAACGGCGGAACCGCCACGGCGCAGCGTCCGAAGCCTGCCTCCATCTGCCAGCCGGACAGCTCTCCCCTGCCCTGCTCATCGCCTGTGTCCACAACACGCACCAGCACCGCGACCAGGCAGCCGTCAGCCAGCACCAGGCAGCCTTTCTCGTCAGGGCTTGCCGTGTTCACGAGGATTGGCCGGCACTCGATCATCGGCGCCGACCGGATTGGTTTTAATTTGCGCGAGCTTGGGCCGTGCATCTGGTGTTTGATGCGGACCAGATCACGCAACGCAATCTTCAGGTATGGCATATCAGCCAGCTGGCTTCCCGCTGCTGTGGACGCGACCGCTCGAACTGGAAGGATCATGTGTCCGAGCAGAAGCAAGCATAGCGACAAGCATCCAAGTCGAACGCAACACGTTCACGTGGTTGCGCATCCGGACGTTTCAACGGCTCGGGTGCGTCGGAAGCTATGGCCGAACGCAGGCCGGAACTTAGCCCTTGGCACCCCGTGCACGTCGTGCCCGGCCCTGTGTCACCAGGGGTTCGGCCGGCAGGTCCGGCTTCTTGCTTCTCTCCGTGTTCGTCTGTTCCGGAGCCGAGCTTCCCGGCTTTCGGCCAAGGCCTACCTGCTTCGCGAGGCTTGAGCGGTGACGGGCGTAGTTCGGTGCCACCATGGGGTAGTCGGCCGGCAGCCCCCACTTTTCCCGGTATTGCTGAGGGGTCATTCCGTAGCTGGTTTGCAGGTGCCGCTTGAGCATCTTCAGCTTCTTCCCGTCCTCCAAGCAGACGATGTGGTCCGGGAACACCGATTTCCGGATCGGCACGGCCGGCGTCGGTGGCGCTGATGCGGGCGCTGGTTCGGTCGTGCCGGCCGTGGCCAACGAGCGATGGACGGACTGGATCAGCCGCGGCAGCGCATCGACCGCGACCTGGTTGTTGCCGACATGGGCAGCGATGATCTTCGCCGTCAGCCTCAGAACGTCCGTGTCCGATTCGCCTGCCATGTTGGCTCCTCTCGTCGCGGGGCACCCTGTCACACGCGCCCACGTCGCTCCAACGGGCTGGTTCCGTGCCGCGCCCGCCCCGGGCCGATCAGCACGTGATAATCCGGTTTATCGCGCGTAGTAAGAATGTCACTTGCGCCCGCCCCTCCTCAATACGTATCACTACACGTATTGAGGAGCCCGCGATGCCGAAGAAACTCACCATCACCATCGACGCCGAAGTCTATGACGGCCTGCACAGCGTCGTCGGCCGCCGCCGCATCAGCCGTTTCCTGAACGACCTCGCCCGCCCGCACGTCGTCGGCCAGGATCCATCCCAGGGCTACGCCGCCATGGCCGCGGATGAGAGCCGCGAGGCGGAGGCCGAGGCCTGGAGCGAGGCCCTGCTGAACGACGCGGCCGACGAGCCACGCCGTGGCGGCTGATGCCTCGCCCCATCGCGGCGAGGTCTGGCTGGTCGCCTTCGATCCCTCGGTGGGCGGCGAGATCCAGAAGACCCGGCCCGCCGTGGTGCTGAGCAACGACGCCGCCAACGCCGTGCTGAACCGTGTGCAGGTGGTGCCCATCTCGAGCCAGGTCGAGCGCCTCTACCCCGCCGAGGCCTACGTGTCGTTGGGCGGAGAACGGCGCAAGGCCATGGCCGACCAGATCACCACGGCGAGCAAGCGCCGCCTGCAACGATTCGTGGGCACGCTCGCAAAGGACGATCTTGACGCCGTTGCACGGGTCGTGCGCCTTCAGCTCGGCCTCTGACCGGACCTGAAGGCTTGATCGATATGCCGATGGCAGATCGGCAGGCAACTCAAAGGCATCCGCCAGCCACTTACGCCGCCCCTGAAACGGAAAGGACTGCAGGGCCATCCGGAAAGGACGTTCGGTATACAACCCGGCTCTTCGGTGCTCCGGAATTCCGGCACTCCGATAACCCGATATTCCGGACTAACGGGATGCCAGGTTACCGGATTGCCGGCAATCCGGAAACTTGTATAGCATGCGTGAGCAAAGAGAGGGTCCTGCCATGAACACCCGCCGCGCGCCGATCATCGTCTTGGCCTCCACCAAGGGCGGGGTCGGCAAGACCACCGTCGCATTCTGCCTGGCGACGGCGTTGGCCCGGCGCCTCCCTCGCGTACGGGCCGGCATGCCGGAACATCGGGTCGTCTGCATCGACGCCGATCCGAACCGCACGCTGCAGCAGGCACTCCGGATTACCGATGTGCCGGATATACGGTGCGTTGAAAGCGGCGGCGAGACGCTGCTGTCGGCCGTGCGCGACGCCCAGGCCACGGCGGGGCTGGTGATCATCGATCTCGAGGGCTCGGCCAACCAGGCCATGCTCTACGCCTGCGGCAAGGCGAACCTCGTGCTCATTCCGGCCCAGCCCAGCCGCTTCGACGTGGTCGAGGGCGTCAAGACCGCGGGCGTCGTGCGCCAGGCTGCCGACCTCGTCGGGCGCGACATTGCCCACCGCGTCCTGCTGACCCGCACGCCGGTGCTGCGCCAGAAAGTAGCCGAGCACTCGCGCGGGCAGTTCGTCAAAGCCGGGCTGCCCCTGCTCCGCACGGAGTTGATCCAGCGCACGGCGTTCCAGCACATGACCTACACGGGCGAGCCGCCGCATGCGCAGGACCCGAACGGCGGCGCGGCCCGGAACGTCGAGGCGCTTGCGGACGAGGTGGCCGGCCTTCTCGGCCTGTCCCTGGCAGGAGCTGTAGACGTGCAGGCGCTCGGACCCAAGCAGGCCCGGCGTGGTCGGACGTCCGTTGCTGGCGAGGCTGCGGCCTGATGCGCAAGCCTCTCGCGGCAACCCTGCCCGACATCGATGACGAGGTGTTCAAGCAGCGCCTTGCGCCGCTCGCCCGGGCCGTCCTCCCCGCCGGTCCTGAACGCACGTTGCCGGACGTCGATGCCGGATATCCGGCAAGTCAGTATGTCGGGACGTCGGCTACCCGACATACCGGAAAGTCGGATAATGGTCAGGACAAGCTGAGCCCTTCGCAAGCGCCGGCGCCGGCCATCATGGCCGCGCCGCGTCCGACGCGCGGGCCGCGGCGAGGGGTCGAGTTCCTGCTGCCGGAGCAGGTGGTGATCGCGCTCAAGACAGAGGCGGCGCAGCGGGGCACGTCCATGAGCGTGCGCGTGCTGGAGATCCTCCGGGATGCCGGATATCCGGTGCGCGACCAGGACTTCATCGACCTGCGAAAGTTGCCGCGGAAGTGAAGCCACCGCTTTATGGCTGCTCAGATAGCCGAGAGCATCGTGCCTGGTGAATGAGGACTACACGCACGGTCAAGAGAGGCTGGATGCGCCGACGTGGGGCACAGGACACTCAGAGCGCGTCCTTGAGGTCCTTCGCCGCGCGGAACGCGACCTTCTTGCTGGCTTTGATCTGAATCGCCTCCCCGGTTGCCGGGTTGCGTCCCATGCGGGCCGGGCGGTCCTTGATCTCGAGGATGCCGAGGCCGGCGATCCTCACCCGGTCGCCCGACTTGAGGTGGGCGACGAGCATCTCGAACACGCCGGCGACGGCCGCCTCCGCCTGCTTCTTGTCCATGCCCTGCCGCTCGCCGAATTCGGCCGAGAGATGCTTCGTCGTCACGACGGTCGCCTCCGGCTTCGCCGCGGCCTTGCCTGCCGGCTTGGCATCGGCAACGGACTTCGCATTCGGCGGCGTCGCTTTCTCCGGGGCAGCCTTTGCGGCAGCTTTCGCGGGCGGCTTGGTCGCGCCCTTGGCCGCAGTCTTCGTCGTCGTCCTCGTAGCCATCGCGGTCGCGGCTCCTGTCTGCAGCATCGGGGCGGAAGGAATCACGCGCCGGCGCGCAGTGCAAGGTGCCTGCCGATGTGTCGCTCCGATCTGAACAATCGCCATGCTGCGTGTGCGGGGGTTGATGGGCCGGATCAACGCGGTGCGCAGCGTTTGAAAGCCGGCAAGCTGCCGCGGTTGGCAGCGACGGTCCGGTGCGGGATGCTCCATGCGGGATGGACCGCAGCGACCAAGCCAGCGCAGAGGTGATGCCATGAGCAACCGAAGCCCGCCACCGCGCGACGCCGCCAGGCAGGATGTCCTGCCCGGCTTCGGCCCGTCGCCGGACGACGTAGCCGCCAACGATGGGGATCAGGGACAGGAGTTCTGGGTCGACCGCCTGCGCCAGGCCCTGGCAGAGCAGTCCCCGCAGGCGCGCGACATCGCCGAGGAGGCCCTGCGCGCTTGGCCGGCCAGTCAGGAACTGCTGCTGCTGGCAGCGCTGGCCGCCCTGGCCGAGGTGCGGCCTGAGCGCGCGCTCGTCCTGCTCAAGCGCTACGGCAAGCGGCATGGTCCGGGCAAGCCGGCCGTCCTGCTCACCGGCCTCGCTCTCGCCCAGCAAGGGCAACCCACCCGGGCCTGGGCCATGCTGCAGGAAGCCAGGCTGCACACCGGGCGTGCGGCGCTGCCGTGGTTCGTCGGCGACGACGTGATGGAGGAGTGGCTGTATTCCCAGCTGCACAGGCTTCGGGGAGAGCAACTGCAGCCTCCAGGACGGGCGCAGGCACGCACCTCAAGGCAGTCCAGCACCGATGCCGCTCCCGCGCCGGTCCCGCCTCGCCCAGCCAAGCCCGCCTCCGTCCAGGCTCCGGCCGCCCAACTCCTTCCTGCCCGCGCCTCCAAGCCCCCTGCCGCCGCTGCAGGACCCGTGCTGCCGGAGGTGGCCGACCTGCCGCGGCTGGAGGCGCGGTTCGACATGGCGTTCGAGATCGCCAACGCCGACGCGATCGAGATCGCCGGCTCCGAGGCCAGCGCCGACCCGGCTGCGTTCCGCCTGCGCGCCGAGCTGGTGCGCCTCAGCCTGTTCGAGGGCTTCGACGAGCTGCTCTGCCTGCCGGCGCTGCACGGCGTGGAGGCGCACTGGTACCAGGTCGAGACCGTGCGCAAGGTGCTGAAGCAGTATCGCGGCCGGGTGCTGCTGGCCGACGAGGTCGGGCTCGGCAAGACGGTGGAGGCCGGCATGGTGCTGAAGGAGTATGCCCTGCGCGGCATGGCCGAGCGCATCCTGATCCTCGTGCCCGCTTCCCTGGTCGGGCAGTGGCGCGACGAGATGGCTGTCAAGTTCGGCATCGAGTGCGCCACCAGCCACGACGCCCTGCTGCGCAGCCACCCGGAACGGTTCTGGGCGCAGCCGCGGGTGATCGCCTCCATCGCGGCCGCGCGCCGCAAGGAGCACGCCGGGCTGCTCGCAACAGGGCACCACGACGTGGTGGTGGTCGACGAGGCGCACCACCTGCGCGACCAGGCGAGCGCCAGCTGGCGCCTGGTAAACAGCCTGCAGAAGCGCTTCCTGCTGCTCTTGTCGGCGACGCCGGTGCAGAACAGCCTGCTCGAGCTCTACAACCTGCTGACCCTGCTGCAGCCCGGCATCTTCAAGACGCCCCGGGAGTTCCGCGCCGCCTACATGGTCCCGGGCAAGCCGCGCGAGCCGGCCAACCGTGAGCGGCTGCGCGACCTGATGCGGGGCGTCATGGTGCGCAACACCCGCGCGCTGGCAGCACTCCGCATGCCGCAGCGGCACGCCTCCACGCTGCGTGCCGTCCCGGATGCGGCGGAGGCGGCCTGCTACGCCGAGCTGACCGCGCTGGTGCGCGAGATGGCGGCCGGCGGGAGTGCATTTGTCGACCAGGCGCCGCACCGCTTGTCACTGCAGCACCTGCTGAGTGCCGCGGGGTCCTCGCCAGCGGCCTCGGCTGCGGCCATCGCGCGCTTCGCCGAGCGCCACCCGAAAGACGCGCGCTGGACGGCCCTGCTCGCCCGCACCCGGGCCATCGCCGCCGGCGCCAAGGAGACGGCGCTCATGCGGCTGCTGGCGCAGAACCCGGCCGAGAAGAAGCTGGTGTTCGTCCACCATCGCGACAGCCTGACGCACTTGGCCGACCGGCTGAGTCGCGAGGGCACACCGTTCGGAACGTTCTCGGGCGACATGACCGGCCCGGCGAAGGACGCGGCCGTCGAGGCGTTCCGCGACCATGTGCCCCTGCTGCTGTGCACGGAGTCCGGCGGCGAAGGGCGCAACCTGCAGTTCTGCAACACGCTGGTCAACTTCGACATCCCCTGGAACCCGATGGCCATCGAGCAGCGCATCGGGCGCATCGACCGCATCGGCCAGGCGCGCGAGGTGTTCGTGTTCAACCTCGTCGCCGCGGGGACGATCGAGGACGCGGTGCTGCGCATCCTCGACGAGAAGATCAACATGTTCGAGCTGGTGGTCGGCGAAGTCGGGGCGATCCTGGGCGAGGTCGACGAGGAGGGGGAGTTCTCCGCCCTGGTGCTCGACGCCTGGCTGCAGGGCACCGAGCAGGGCCGCGCGGACGCCTTCGCCCGGATCGAGAACCAGCTGCTCGCCGCGCGCGAGCAGTATGACGGGGTGAAGCAGCTGGACGAGGCGCTGTTCGGCAACGAGCTCGATGCCGCCTGACAGCGCATCGGGCGCGCCTGCACCCGAGCCGCGCGAGCAGGGGCGGATGCAGGGCTTCGTGGCCGACCTGCTGCGGCACGAGGGCGCGCTGGTCGAGGCGGTCGAGCCCGAAGGGCTGGAAGTGCTGGCGCCGCCGCCGGTGCAGCGGGCCCTGGGGCTTGGCGAGCTGTCCCGCCTGGGGTTCGGCGGCACGCTGCCGCCGGGCGCGCAGCGGGTGGGCCTGGAAGGCGACTGGCTCGGCCGCTTTGCCCAGGTGCTGGGTTCGCAGGGCCGCTGGACGCGGCGCGTCCTGTCCGCCCCGTCCAGGGCGCCTGGCAATCCGGAGGGCGTGCTTGGCCAGGAGCTCGTGCTGGACAACGCGACGTTCCGGCTGCTCGACGTGAGCCCGGCCTGGACACGGTACCTGGTGCTGGACTTCCGTGTCTCCGCCGTGTCGGACGAGAAGCGCGACTTCACCTTGCGCCTGGGCGTCAACCTCGCGACCGGCGCGCTGCCCGACGCGGTGCTGGCAGCGCTGGCGCCCACGCTCGACGCGCCTGCATCCGACGGGTCTGTATTGGGCGGGAGCGGGGCCGATGCGGTGGTGCCGGACGACGCCGCGCTGCCTGCGCCCTGGGAGCGGGCGCGCCTGCTCGGCCTTGTGGCGCGGGCGTTGCCGCCCCGGGTGGAGACGGCTCTGGCACCGTTCGTCAAGGGGCTGCGCCGGCGCCTCGGCCGCGACCAGGACCGGCTGCACGCCTACCACAACGACCTGCACCGCGAGGCCATGCGCCGCGCCCTCGCGCTGGCTGAGGGCGACCCGCGCCGCCGTCGCGAGGAGCAGCGCGCCGAGGCGGTCGGGCGGGAGTATCGCGCCAAGCTCGACGACCTTTCGCGCCAGTATGCGACACGGGTGACGGTCGAGTGGGTGCAGACGCTGGAGCTGGCGATGCCGGTGCAGCGCTTCACGGCGCAGGTCCGCCGGCGCAAGGCGGACCGCACCATCCAGCTCGACTGGAACCCGCTGGCGCGCCGGCTGGAAGCGCCGATGTGCGAGTGGAGCGCCTCCGCCGAGCGGCCGCGCCTGGTGTGCGACGACGCGTTGCATCTTGTGGTTCCAGTGGCCCTGGCACCCTGCCCGGGCTGCGGCCGCCCATTCTGCCGGGCATGCCATCCCGAACGCTGCCCGAAGTGCGGCGCCGGCGAGCCGATTGCGGGTGGGATCATGAGCTGACCCGTCTCGACCAAGCGCCTGCACGAGCAGTGGCCATGCTGCCGGGTTCCATTGCGTGGCCGGATGTGCTGGTCGCGTCGGGCAGCATGCCAAGACGTGGCCCGACACCCAGCCTGAGTCGAGTGCAAAACGAGGCTGCCGAGTTTGGGCAGTCAGCCGATGTGCATGCGTTGCAGACTGCTGGTTTTCAACATGATGGACGTGGCGTATTGGGACGTTTCGTGAATGGATAGGATCAGACATGGCCCGCAAGCCGAAACCCACCCGTCCCGTTGAAGCCCCTGCAACAATTGCTGAGCCGGAACTGCCTATGCTGGGCAAAGCGCCCGCTCCGGTGCGCCGGGGCCGCCCGCCCAAGCCGGCCGAAACGCCATCACCGCCGTCTGCGGCGGAGGACGACGGCGTTGCAGCCGCGGACGTTGCGGAAGACGACATGGCCGCGGATGCCGAGGCTGATGCGCCCGACACACCGTCCAAAAGACGCCAGGGCCGCAAGCCGAAGCCGTCGGGCGGCGCAGCGGCTCCCTTGTCCCGCGACGAGCCTCGGCGCGCCATGGCGAAGCGGGGCCGCAAGCCCGGGGATGCCGAGCCCGCAGCGGAGTCAGAGGATGCTGCTCTGCTGGCTGAGGCGGTGGACGAGGACGGACCGGCTGCCGGCAGCGACGCCAACGCGCGGGGCGCTGCCGGAGCCAAGCCGGCAGACGAGGCGGCACCCTCTTCCGTCGTGTCGGGGCCGACGGCATCGTCGGAGCCGGCGGCGCATTGGGACCGGGCCACGGACACGGTGCAGTTCGACTGGCCCGAGATCGAGCGGACCGCGTCGCAGGACGGCCCCAACCAGGCCATGGCCAAGCTGCTGGTCGCCGCACGCGCAGAGGGCGCCCACTCGCGCTGGCCGCTTTGACGTTGAACACGTCAGGTTCGACGCCAAGCGCAAGCCGCAGCCCGAACCCTGCGCGGCATGGCGTCGGGATGCCACACTCGATGCCGGAAGTTCGCCAAACCACTCCGCATGCCGACGTGCCCGTCAGCCTTGGTTTTCGGCGTTGTTCCGCTTGGCAGTCGCATCGAGCTTTGCAGGCGTGATCCCGACGCCGACGCCTGGCATCCGTGGAATGGACCCGTCGCGGCGTTCCAAGTCAAAGGCGACGTTGGGGCGGCGCCGATGCTGATGCGTCCCGAGCAGATCGCGAGCCTGCCGATCTGGGGGGCCGGGCTGCTGATGGGCGGCCTGGCGATCTTCGCTGCGGTCGCAGTCGAACTTGTCGTCCGCCGCGTTGTCCCGATGAATGTGCGGCAGGACCACAGCGGCGCCGCTTCCGCGATCCTCACCGTCATCGGCACGACCTACGCCGTGCTGCTCGCCTTTGTCGCCATGCTCGCCTGGGAGGGCTACATCAAGGCGCAGGCGATCACCGACACCGAGGCGTCGCTGGTGCAGAACATCTACCAGCTGATCGAGGGCCTCGACGGCCCCGAGAAGGCCTCCATGCGGCGCGATATCGTGGCCTACACGGCTGCCGTGGTCCGGACCGAATGGCCGGCGCAGGCCCGGGGCGCCTCCGTGGCGGAGGAAGAGCTCGCCTTGAGCAGCGTCACGCGCACGGCCCTGCACCTGCGCCCCGACAACATCGCCGACGGCAACCTCCACAGGCTGCTGCTGGGCGACCTCGGCCAGCTCGGCAACGCGCGGCGCGAGCGCCTGCTGGCGGGACGGACCTCGATCCCGCCGGTTGTCTGGTTCGTGCTGATCGCGGGCGGCGGGATCAGCGTCGTGTTCGCGTCGTTCCTCGGCTCGCCGAGCCTGCGCATGCACCTGGCAATGTCGTCGCTGCTCGCCGTTTCGGGCGTGCTTGTGCTGCTCGTCATCGTGGCGCTGAGCAACCCGTTCCGTGGCGACAACCGGATCTCAGCCGAGCCGTTCGAGCGCGTGCTCGCCCGTATGGAGCAGGAATGACAACGTCCCCTCGCCCGGGAGCGTCGAGGCAGGCTTTCAGCCCGGGCCGGTCGTTGTACACGTCGGATGTCTTTCCTAGTGGAGGTGACGCTCGTCCACCCCGGCGGCAAGCAGGGCATCACGTTGCAGGTCCACCGATTACCTGTCGTCGGCTGAGGACACGCGCATGTCGCCGGCGAGCATGTGCGGGATTCACCTGTTTGCCGTTACTTGGTCGATGTGCAGCCAAACAGCCAAAGTGCCACAAATGCCCGGCTTACTTGGATTTCAGGACACCACCGTTCCAGCTTTGTCCGCTTATGCGTACCAGACGGGCGTTTCGTCAGAAACTATGGGGCATCCGGGAAGGAGGGTACCTTCCCTGCTTCACCCTCCGACGGAGCGCCTGATGTCACAGCCGAATGACCTGAGCAGGTCCCTCTCACCCTTCGTCCAAGGCAGCACCCTGGTTGCCGTCATTGAGCTGAGCCTGACAAGCTGGTTGGTCGCCGGGGTGGTTCCAGGTGTGGAGCGGCAGCCGCTGAAGAAGCTTGCTCCGGACGAAAGGGAGCTGCTTCGACTGTTTCAGCGCTGGCAGAGCGAGGCCGTGAAGAACGGGTGCGCGATCGGGCGCGTTGTCGTCGCGTATGAGGCCGGACGCGACGGCTTTTGGCTGGCGCGCTGGTTGCGGGCGCACGGGATCGAAACCCATGTCATCCATTCTTCGAGCGTGGCGGTCTCACGCGAGCACCGCCGGGCGAAGACCGACCGGCTCGACACCGCGATGCTGCTGCGCGTGTTTATGGGTTGGCTACGGGGCGAGCGCGGACATTGCGGGATGGTTGCCGTTCCGACGATCGACGAGGAAGACGCCAAGCGTCCGCACCGGGAACGTGAGAGCCTGGTCGGCGAGCGGACGCGGATCGTCAACCGCATGAAGGCGGCGCTGGTCCGGCTCGGCATCCGCGGCTTCAAGCCGGAGCTGCGCCGGTCGCCCCAGAAGCTGGACGGGCTGCGGACACCTGAGGGCCTGCCGATCCCGCCGAACACCCTCGACGAGATCCGCCGCGACTTGGCGCGGCTGGCCATGGTCCGCGAGCAGATCGACGGGATCGAGCAGGCCCGCCTGGCCCGCATCGAGCAGGCCCCGGAGACTGGGCCGAACGCGATGGTGCGCCTGTTGGCCAGCGTCGTCGGCGTGGGCGTCGAGACGGCGGATATGCTGGTGCAGGAAGTGCTGTCCCGCAACCTGCGCGACCGCCGGGCGGTGGCGCGCTACGCCGGGCTGACGGGCTCGCCGGACGAGAGCGGCTCCAAACGGCGGGAGAAGGGCCTGGCCAAATCGGGCAATGCCCGCGTGCGCCGCGGCCTGGTCCAGCTCGCCTGGCGCTTCCTGCTGTTCCAAAAGGACAGCGCGCTGTTGCAGTGGTATCGCGCCCGCACCGGGGTGCAGGGCGTGCGCAAGACGGTCCTGACCGTCGCCCTCGCCCGCAAGTTGCTGATCGCGTTGTGGCGGATGGTGACGACCGGCGAGGTTCCGCATGGCGTGGTCCTCCGGACGGCCGTGGCCTGACACATAGAAGAACAAGCAGCCCGACATTCGATTTCAGTGCCCGGCCGCGCTCTCGCGGTGGGTTGCTGAGCACGATCCGAGGTGGCGGTGACCCGAGCCAGAACATGGCCGCAGCGCCGTTCGTTAGAATGGGCCCGCCGCCTCGGAGCCCCGCTGCTGAAGCGCATGGCTGCTTCATGGTCCGGACCCCGCGTGGGTCCAACCGAATACAAGGTCGCGGCGCGAGGTTCGCGCGCACGGGCGGGCTCCCCTCGGTTCGTTGTTCGGCTGGCTGGCCTGGCGATCTGCCTCCAAGCTGCAAGCGGGGTGTCCCACTGAGCTGTGAAGGGCATTGCAACGCGTTACATAACGGAAAGCGAGGTCATGCCCAGAAGCCGCAGACCAGATGGCGACGGCAGCCAGTCTCACCAAAACCGCTTGACACGAAAATCCCCATACAAGTTCTGGCCTCATAGAGGCGCAGCCGGTCCCGCTCGTCCCGGAGGTCGCACACGCCGTCCAGCGCCGGGTCGCCCTTGGCGACGGAATTGGCGACTTTGGCACTCTACTCCAGAGCATGGGTAATTCGCAAAACGTCATTGTTTTTTCAG
>CAXTUQ010000083.1:0-14389 GCA_964247405.1 uncultured Acetobacteraceae bacterium | reverse complement strand
CCGCCGCAGAGGCGGTGCGGCACGGCGAAGTGCTCCTCCAAGGCGACAACCCGCATCGCGTTCCCCCCGCCGTCGTCCGGCATGCTGTCGCTGCGACGCTACCAGCCGTTTGTCGCCGGTGTCCAGACATTGACATGTCCGTCTAAATATGCCTCTTGACGGTGAAACCAAATCAGCCGGGAGACGCTAGCCTACATGGAACATGCGATTGAGCGCCCGGTCCTGCGCGGAGTGGACCACACGGCGCGGCCGACCTGGAAGCTGCGCGAAACCATCGAGTTCTACCGGGACGTACTCGGCCTGCCGCTGGTCCACGCGATCACCGCCAAGGGCTGGGGCCGCGAGAAGGAGCAGCACGCGGATTTCATCCACTTCTTCTTCGACAGCGGCAACAACAGCACCATCGCGTTCTTCTATTACATCGGCACCGAGCAGCCGGAGAACATGAAGGTGCCGCGCGGCTACATGGCAATGGCGAACCACACGGCTTGGAGCGTTGACTCGGAAGAAGAGCTGCTGGCTTGGCACAAGCGCCTGGAGGACAAGGGCGTGCGGGTCAGCCAATCGATCCGGCACGAAATCCTGGAATCCATCTACTTCCGCGATCCGAACGGCTTCCCGCTCGAGATCACGCGCTCGCTGCGGGACATGGAGCCGCTTGACGCGACGGATGCGGAGCTGACGGTTGCGGCTGCGCTGGAACTCGAGGACGCGGGGCGCTGGAACGGCATCGAAAGCCTGTGGCGGGCCAAGGCGGGCCTCGTGCGGCGGTACCAGCATGAGATGGTCGAGCAGGGTGCATGAGCGGCTTCTTCGTGCTTGACGTGCCCGAGTTCAGCGCCTTGACGCGCGCCGCTGAACAGGACTCCAACTGCGTGGTCCACCCGGTCGTCGGCGGCTACCGCTTCGTTCAGTTCAGCGGCGCGGTCAGCATCCGGCGGCAAGACACCGGCCTGAACGAGGCCGTGTGGTTCGGCTGCCTCACTGGGGGGTTGGACGGGAAGATCGACACCTTCGACAAGGATGTGATCCGGCTGGTGGAAACCAACGAGCCGATCTGACGGCCGGTTGCGGGCGTCTGCTGATTCGCCCAAGGCCGTTCAGGCGCTCTCCCGTGGACAGCCCGGCCGGTGTGCCTCTGTGCGGCAGAACGTCAAAGCATGTCCCGTCGCTCCAATGACACGCCGGGTCAAAGGACGGACCTGGCGAATGCGGACCGCCGCGCCGCGATGTCGGCGGCCAGTGCGTCGAGGAATACGCGGGCCTTGGCCGGCAGGCTGCGGTGGCTCGGATACAGCGCAAAGGCGTCCGATGTCGCCGGCCCGACTTGAGGAAGGACGCGAAGCAACTCTCCTTTCCTGATCGCCTCGGCGGCCATGTAGTCCGGCAACTGGCCGATGCCGCCCCCAGCGGCAAGAACACCCTGGATCAGCACTGGATCGGGTATCACCGCACGGGTCGGCAGCTTGACCTCCTTCATCTGGCCACCAGCGCGGAACGACCAACTCACTGTCGGACCCGTCAGGCCCACGATGTCGTGGGCTGCAAGATCGGCCTCGCAGGCAGGTGATCCCCGCGCCGCCACGTATCCCGGGCTGGCGCATGTCCAGAGTTCCACGGTGGCGAGGCGGCGGGCGATCATGGCGGTATCGGGCAACGAGCCGACCCGGATGATCAAGTCGGCATGCCCGGCCGAAACGTCGGTCCAGTTCAGGTCGCGCTCGAACACCACGCCGACGTCCGGGTAGCGTGCCAAGAACGCGGGGAGCATCGGGATCATGGCGCCCAGCGTGAAGGCGTATGGCGCGCTGATCCGCAACGTTCCGTAGGGCGTGCCGGCGAACCGGCCCAGGGTTGCTTCGGCCTCCTCAACCTCGTTCAAGATACGCAACGCATGGGGCAGGAACAGCCTGCCCGCGTCCGTCAGGCGCAGCCGCCGCGTCGAGCGTTCGACCAGAACGCTGCCGAGCGCCGCCTCGAGCCGGGACAGAGATCGACTGACGGAAGACTTGGGCGCGCCCAGCGCCCGCGCCGACCCGGATATGCTCCGCAACTCGGCGACGCGGGCGAAAACGCGAACATCGGTCAGCTCCAGCATCATCCGAACGTTCCAAATCGGGAACGCGATGTCCAGCATCCGCCTGCTAATCCGCGACCCCAGGCGCACCACCTCGGTAGGGAACGAAAGCTCGGAGAACAATCATGGTACAATCGATGCGTGCAGCGGGGACGGACTCGCGGAACCGGCGGCGCGGCCCGGCGCTTTGCGCCGTGGTTCTGGCCGCGGCGGCCCTGGGCGGGTGCGCCAACCTGGGCGGTTCCACGCCAGCTTCGGCAGGTCTCGACCAGGCCGCCTCTTGGCGGGTCGCAGGGCCGGTGACGCCTTCTTCCTCGGCAAGCCGGACGGCCGCCAAGGACTGCTACGGCGGCCCGTCGGGGTTGGTGGATGATTGCGGCCCGTTCGTCCGCTACGACGGACCGTGAAAGCGCGCGGCGGCGCAGACCGATGCGCCGCGTCGCTTTCCAGGAACTCCGCATGTCCCTGACACGGCATCACGGGGCGTGCATCAGGTCAATCAGGTCCAGGTTTTCCCGGATGGATGCGACAAGGGACTTCATGTCGCGGGCCGCGCCCGGGCGGGTTGACTGCACCGTCGCGACGGCCAAGGCCGCGACCTGGTCGGCCACCTCTTTGCGGTCCAGGCTGCCGGATGGCGAGAACCACCAAGCCGTCCAGTTGCACATGCCGAGGATGGCAAAGGCCGCGACGTTGGCGTTGACGGGCTTGAACTCGCCGTCGGTGATGCCGTCCTGGATCAGCTCGACCATGTTGCGCAGCACCCGGCGTTTCGTGTCCCGGTGCACGGTGGCCAGCTCGTCTGGCAGTTCGCTTTCCGTGCGGTCCAACAACTTGAAATGGGTGTGCGGGTCCGTGACCCACAAGACTAGCCGTCGGGCCGCTTCGGCAAGGTTGGCGGCGTGGCTTGCGCCGGCCACGCCGTCCAGATCGGCGAAGATCTCCGCTGTCCGTTGCGTGACGCCCCGCACGAGTTCCTCAAGCAAGGCGTCCTTGCTGGCGAAGTAATAATAGATGGAGGTGCGGCTGAGGCCGATCTCCTTCGCGATGTCCTGGAGGCTGGTGGCAGCGAAGCCGCGGCTCGCGAACAGGGCGGCGGCCTTGTCAAGCACTTCCACCATCAGCACGTCGCGCCGCGGGCCGTTGCGTTCCACGGGCAGTGGGCTGCGCCGCGCTTTGGGATTGGCCATTTTAGGCCCGGCCGGCATGGCAAGCGTCTTGGTCAATTCAGCATACCCTTGGAGCAGGCGTGACGGCTGGACAAGGCAGGCGCTGCCGGATCAGGTGAAGTGCTGGCCGAGCCAGTCGCGAACGGCCTGCCCCGTCAGCTCGCGGCCGGGAGGCTCACCCGGAGCGAGGGGCTGGCCATGGTGGTCGCCACGGAACCGGAACCGCTGCTTGACGGGCGAGGGAATTGCATCCCAGATGCGCGCGGCGTCGGCGGGAAAGACCACGCTGTCCCCGGTGTATTCGATGAACAGGCAGGGCTGCTGCACGCTCGCGGCGGTGCGGGCGAGGTTGGCGCGGGACGACAGGCCGGACCAGGTCGAAAGCCAGGACTCCGGCGTGCAGAAGCGGGCGAAGCCGACGACGCCGAAGTTGGTGGCGAACGGGTCCTTGCTCCAAACCGAGCCGATCTTGCGGTCCGAAGGATCGATCGACAGGTCCCAGCAGCGGAGGTCGGCGTCCGTGCGCCACACGGTCATCGCCGGGGCAAAGGCGCCGGCGATCCGGTCCTCGCGCGTGCCGCCGTCCTTGAACCGCTTGCGGGCGGCAATCCGCTTCTGGATGAGGCTGCGCGCCGTCGCGTCCAGTTGGGCAACCCGTTCCGCCTGGGCAGCGCGATAGCGGCCGACGAAGGCCGGTTCGTAGCGGGAGGCGCCATCCTTGTAGCCGTTGCCTGGGTCCAGGAAATCCAGATCGGGGATCGTGGACAGCGGGTCCGCCTCGTCCGCCACCGCCGGGTCGATGCAGTTCTGCAAGACGACGCCCTGCCCGGGATGCGGCGCCACGAAGACCACGCCGTCCACGGGGGGCATATCGGCCTCGCGCAGCCCGGCCAGGCGCCCGCCCGGCGTGCGTTCCAGCCGGTCGCCGGGCGCAAGCAGGGACTGCTCGTTGTAGAAGCCATACAGGCTGGCGCCGCCGGAGTTGCCGACCAGGATCACCCGCTTGAAGCCTGCATGCCGCAGGAACGCGACGCCTGCGGCCACGTCCAGCAGCGCCACCTCGTGCTCAAGCCGCAGGTCGGAGCCGACCGACCGCGATGTCTGCGTGAAGACCGCGCGGCCCGCGGCCAGGATCTCGGGGATCAGGTAGTGCGTGGCCAGGAACTCGCGCGGGTGCATGATGCAGAGCGCGGTGTCGGTCGGGCCGGGGCTGTACAGGAAGCCGTTCACCGCGGCGCCATCGGCCGTCCGCAGCGGATGCACGGATACGGCTGTGCCCTCCGGCACCCCCTCCATCGTCCAGCCGGCGTTGCGGAACCCTGCTGTGGGCTGATCGGCCAATGCGCTTCCCTCATATCTTTCGACGCCCCGACGCTACTGTCGCGCCCTGCCTGGCGCAAGACTTCGGCGCGGAAATATCGACGCATCCGTTGAATGACGGGCATGCTTGCTTTACCCAGCTGGACGGGCACGACGCCCGGCGCAAGGGACCCCGCAAGGCAATGACCCTCATCGACATCCACCACCATTTCTACCCGTCCGGAACCGACAACGAAGGCCGCACCTGGTCGGCCGCGAAGACGATGGACGAACTGGATCGGAACGGGGTCGCCGCCGCCATCGGCAGCCTGCCCCCGGTGCGCGGGACTGCCGGCAGCGCGCAGGCCCGGCAGCAGAACGAGTGGGCGGCGCAGCTCTGTCGGGATCACAAGGGACGCCTCGGCCTGTTCGCGTCCTTGCCGCTGCACGACACGGACGCCGCGCTGTCCGAACTGGCCCATGCCCATGACGTCCTGCATGCCGATGGGATCGGCTTGCCGACCAACGACAGGGATACCTGGCTCAGCGACGACCGGTTCCTGCCGCTCTACGAGGAGATGAACCGGCGCAAAACGGCCGTATTCTTCCACCCCTACTCCACGTCGCACTGCCGAGAGCTGGGCCAGGCCTATGGCGGCGATCTGATCTCCCCGCCCTGGCTGGAGTTCCCGACCAACAGCGGGCGGCTCATCTTGGGCCTGCTCGCCAAGGGCGTGACCCGGCGGTTCCCGGACATCCGGTTCATCTTCTGCCACGGCGGCGGGATCATGCCATCGCTGCTCGGCCGGATCGTCGGGTTCGACGCCTGGGACACGGTCGGGCCGGAAACGCTGAAGCGGACGTTCCCCGGCGGCATACACGCTGCGTTCGGGCAGCTGTACCTCGACCTCGCGCAGGCATACTCGCCGGAGATGTTCGCCCTGCTGCAACGGGTGATGCCTGCGGGCCACCTGCTGTTCGGCAGCGACTACGGCTACTTCCCGGTCACGCACAGCGTCCGCCAATTGCGGGAGCTTGGCCTGGCCGAGGACGTTTACGCGGCGGTGGCCGGCGGGAACGCGGCGGCGCTGTTCCCGCGCTTCGCCCCCGGCGCGTAGGCTTGTAAGACGACCCTACCCGTCAGTTCATGACAGAGCCGCCGTCCACCACCACGGTCTGGCCCGTCATGAAGTCGCTTTCGGCCGACAGCAGGAAACCGACCACGCCCGTCAGGTCCTCCGGCACCTGGTCGCGGACCAGGCAGCGGGACTGAACCGTCGCCTGCACCATCGCCGCGGGGTAGTCCGCGTTGTCCCGGATGCCCTCGCTCAGCGTCAGGCCCGGCGCGACGCAGTTGATGCAGATGCCGTCCCGCCCGACCTCCCGCGCTACGGCGCGGGTCAGCGCGATCACCGCGCCCTTGGACGACACGTAGGGCAGCATCATCGGCGTGCCCTTGAACACCGTGCCCGACGCGATGTTGACGATCTTGCCGTACTTCTGCTGCCGCATCGCAGGCAGCACGGCCTTGATGCACTCGAACGTGCCGCGGACGTTGACCTGCAGCACGCGGTCGAACTCCTCCGAGCCGATCTGCTCGAAGGGCCTCGGGCGCAGCGACGCGAACAGCGCCGCGTTGTTGACCAGCCCGTCGATCCGGCCGAACCGCGCCAGCGTGTCCTGCACCAGGCGGGCGACGGCCTGCGCGTCCGTGATGTCGCACGTGCCGCCCATCGCGTCGCCGCCGGCCTTGGTGATCGCCGCCACCGTGGCGTCGGGCGGCTGGATGTCGCACACGCTCACACGCGCGCCTTCTGCAGCTAAGGCACAGGCGTAGGCAGCGCCGATCCCCTGGGCGCCGCCCGTCACGACCACGGCCCGGTTGGACAATCTCGGCATCTCGTTCCTCCTTCTCTGTTCGCGGGCTGCCGTCAGGCCGGGGACGCGAGGCGTTGCCGTTGCTCCACCAGGTCGGCAAAATCGGGGTCGAGCCGCCGCAGCCGCTCGTTGCTCACCCGGCCTGTCCGCATCATGAAGTCGTAAGCGAAGTCGACGGGGTCGAGGTGCATCCGCTCATCAACCGTTTCGTACCAGAGAATGCTCTTCATCGCCGCATCCTGGAACGACCCGGCGCCGCTTCTCCGCTCCCGCTCGAACATCTCGAACGTCGCGTGCACGTCCTCCCCGCACGCTTCCAGCGCCGCGGCCAGCGCAATCGCGTCCTGCAACGCCATCCGGGTGCCAGACCCGATCGACGGATGCACGGTCTTGAGCGCGTCGCCGATCAGCACGACGTTGCTGTGGAACCAGTGACGGCTCGTGACGAACTGGGGATTAAACCAGAGCGACCGATTGGACACGAGCGGCGCGTCTTCCAGGAAATCCTTGAAAATATTCTGGCAGACCGACTTGCTTTCGGCGTCGTCCGCTTGGTCGAGGCCCGCGCGGCGCCAGGTGTCTTCGCTGCACTCGATGACGAACGTGCCCAACTCGGGCGAGAAGCGGTAGCTGTGCGCGATGAAGGTGCCGAACGGGGACTCCTGGAAAATCAGGCCCACGGCATCAAGCCGCTTCGGCGTGGCATACCACACCCACTTGTTGAGCCGAGGCTCCTTTGTCGCCTGGAAATACTCGTTCAGCGACGTGCGCACGGCGCTGTTGATCCCGTCCGCCCCCACGATCATGTCGTAGCCGCCCAGCTCCGGCAGGCTGCCGACCGGGGCTTCGAAGTGGAGGCGGGCGCCGGCGACCTCGGCGTTGTCCTGCATGGCCTGCAGCAGCGTGACGCGGGCGATGCCAAGAAAGGCGTTGCCCTTCAGGTCGATGGCGGTGCCCTTGTGAACAAGCGTGATGCGGTCCTGGAACTCGGCGCGCTCGGCGATGCGCTCCCGCAGCGTCCGGTCCACGCCGTCGAGGATGTTGAGCGCGACGTCGGCAAGCACGACGCCGAAGCCGTAGGTTGCGTTCGCCGGGTTCTGCTCGAACACGTCCACCTGGTGGGCCGGGTTGGCCGTCTTGGCGAGTTTCGCGAACAGCAGACCACCCGGGCCGCCGCCTACCACTGCTATGCGCACGTTGAGTCTCCCTGAACCGGTCCGCTTGTCGTCGTTGGCGTCGGGACATTGACATATCCGTCAGGCACCGCCAAGGTCCAGCCTGTCGGGCATCCAATGCGCCTGGCCAACGAGCAAGCTTCCGGTCCGTCACGGGCGGCAACGGGGCGTGTGGTGCTGGGGAAGCGGGCAATGGGCGAATCGGTCGTGGATCTCGACTCTCTCATCGACGGGCAGAAGGTCGGGTCCGCTACGGCTATGTTCCTTCTCGTCGCTACGTTGGCTATGCTGGCCGACGGGTTCGATCTGTCCGCCATCGGTTTCGTCGCACCCGAGTTGATCAAGCAGTGGCATGTCGCCCCAGCCGCGCTGGCGCCGGTGTTCTCCGCCGGGATCTTCGGGCTGCTGCTCGGCGCGCCCCTGCTTGGCTTCGTCGGCGACCGCTTCGGACGCAAGACGGCGTTGCTGGCCGGGCTGGGCATCGTGGGCGTCTTCACGCTGGCCACGATGGCCGCGCGCAGCCTGCCGCAGTTCGTCGTGCTCCGTTTCCTGACCGGCATTGGGCTGGGCGGCGTCATCCCAAACGTCATCGCGCTCACGGCCGAGGCAGCGCCGCGGCGGCTGCGCGGGCTGTTCATCGTGATCGTGAACTTCGGCGTGCCGGCCGGCATCGCCATCCCGGGCCTGACCGCGGCCGCCCTTGTGCCGCGGTTCGGCTGGCCCGCTTTGCTGCTCGTCGGCGGGCTGCTGCCGCTGCTCACGGCCGTGCTGATCGCCCTGCTGGTGCCGGAGTCGATCAAGTTCCTGGCGCAACGCGGCGACCGGGACGACGAGGTGAAACGGCTTGCCCTCCGTTTGCAGCCGTCCCGGCCCCTTGCCGCCGACTGGCGTGTTTCCGCCGTCCGTGTGCCCGCAACCGTGAGCGGGTCGCCGAAGGGATTGTTCGCCGATGGCCTGGCCGCCATCACGCCCATGCTCTGGCTGGCGCTCGCGGCCAACCAGATGGCGAACTTCTTCTCCCTGAGCTGGCTGCCGACGTTGCTGCAATCGCTGGGGGCGAGCACCGCGCAGGCCGGGGTCAATGCCTCCCTGTTCTCCATCGGCGGCATCGCAGGCGGGGTTTGCCTGACGTTCGTCGTGGACCGGCTCGGCGTCATCCCGATGATCGTGCTGTTCCTGCTGGGCATTCCGTTGATGGCGGCGATCGGCACGCCGGATCTGCCGCCGGCGCTGTTCGCTGCGGTGATCGCCGGCGCCGGCTTCTGCGTGACGGGCATCAACTTCAGCATGAGCGCGACGCTCGGCACCATCTACCCGACGCCGGTGCGCTCGCGCGGCACGGGATGGGCGCAGGCCGCCGGGCGCATCGGTTCATTGGCGGCGCCAGTCATCGGGGGCGCCCTGCTCGGCCTGCATCTGCCGACGCAGGATCTGCTGCTCGCGCCGGCTGCGGCCCTTGCCGTCGGCGCCGTGGCGGCCGGAGTCCTCGCGGTGCTGTGCGTCCGGCGCTTCGGGGGCTGCCGGTTGGACGAGCGCCCCGGCGCACGGGCGCATGGCGCCGCGCCACACGGGACGGCGCAGTTGGACGCGACTCTGCCGTGACAGGCATGAGTGGCCCAGCGATGACAGCATCAGACATGAGGGGTTCGGTGGACCAGCACCCGCAATCGAGGGCAGGGGACGTGGCGAACTACCCGATCCCGGGTGTCACCTACCATTCGCAGGAGTTCGCCCGGCGCCAGCTTGCCCTAGGCAACTGGCTCGACCTGACAATCGGCGAAAGCCTGCGCCGCACGGCTGTGGCGATGCCCGGCAAAATTGCCGTGGCCGGCCCGGACGGCGCGACGACGTTCGCCGAGTTGGATCGCATGACGGAGTCGGTCGCGGCGAGCCTGCTCGCGGCCGGGCTGGCGCCGGGGGACCGGGTGCTGTTCCAGCTTGGAACGACGACCGGCTTCTTCATCGCGTTCTACGGCTGCATGAAGGCGGGGCTCGTGCCGGTCTGCACCTTGCCGCAATACCGGATAGCGGAGATGCAGCATTTCGCGGCTGTCACGTCGGCGAAGGCCGTCTTCGCGCAGGCTGAGGCGGGCGCGAAGTTCGACCAGGTCGGGTTCGCGATTGAGTTGGCCGCCGCCTGCCCGGGCTTGCAGCACGTGGTCGCGGTGGGCGGGGAGCATGAGGGCGCCGCACCGCTTGCGGCCATGGCGGTTGGGTTCGACGCCGCCGAGGCCCGTGCCCGAACCGTGCACGTGGCGCCCGGCATCCTCGACGTGGCGACGTTCCAATTGTCGGGCGGGTCGACCAGCCTGCCGAAAGTCATCCCGCGGATGCATGGCGAGTACCTCGGCGCAACGATCCAGCTTTCAGAGCGCTACGGCCTCACGGGCGACGACGTCACGCTGTGGGGCTTGCCGCTGGTGCACAATGCGGGGACGCTGTTCGCGGTGCTGCCGGTCGGACTGGAAGGGCGCACGCTGGTGCTACAGCCGAGGCTGGACATGCCGGAGATGCTGCGCCTGGTCGGCGAGCACCGGGTCACGTTCAGCGGCAGCATCGGCCCGGTCGCGGCCAAGCTGCTGGAGGTCAAGGACCTGCACAACTACGACATCGGCTCGCTCAAGCAGTTCTTCGCGCTGACGGGGGCCAAGGCGGTCGAGGCGCACGTGGGCGTGCCGGTCGGGCAGATGTTCGGCATGACGGAAGGCATGGTGTTCGCGGCAGCGCCAGCCACGCCTGCGGCGCTGCGCCACGGCACCGTGGGCTATCCGGTGTCGCCGGGCGACGAGATCCGGCTGCTCCATCCCGGCGAGGAAACGGAGGTGCCGTTCGGTTCGGTCGGCGAGCTTTGCTTCCGCGGCCCCAACACGATCACCGCGTATTTCAACGACGCGGCGACCACCGCGGCCTCGTTCACGACGGACGGCTTCTTCCGCTCGGGCGACCTGATGCGGGCGCAGCGCATCGAGGGCATCGTCTGCTACTCGTTCGAGGGGCGGCTGAAGGACAACATCAACCGCGGCGGCGAGAAGATCGGCGCCGAGGAGGTCGAGGCGCTGGTCGTGCAGCATCCCGACATCATGGACTGCCGCGTGGTGGCGATGCCGGACAAGATGTTCGGCGAGAAGGCTTGCGCGTTCCTGATCATGCGCGAAGGGCGGGATGCGCCGGACGTGAAGCGATTGGGAGAGTTCCTGCTGACGAAGGGCATCGCCAAGTTCAAGTTGCCGGAGCGGGTCGAGGCGATCGATGGGTTCCCGCTGACCCGGGTCGGCAAGGTGGACAAGGCGCGGATGCGGGCGCTGATCCAGGAGATGGTGGCGGCGGAGCAGCAAGCGGAGCCGTGACCGGCACCGGCAATCTCCCGACCCCGCCGTGACCCGCCGCGTCGATCGGCTTCATACAGACGGCTTGGCTGAATGACCGTCGTCCGCCGATGGGTTTCGCCCATCCTGCGGTATGGATCGCGTAGGATGGGTGAAACCCATCAGCAACCACATGCGGGTCGATCAATGGTGCCGCCCGTATCAGTTCGGCTTCAGGCTCGTGCCGAGCAGGCGTCCCAGGGAGACAACCCCGAAGAAGCCGACCTCGACGCCGTCCTTGGGACGGCCGGCAGGCGCGGGCGGGTAGTAGTTGTCGGGGTTGACGAAGTACTGCACGAGGGGTCGGAAGGAGATGGCCTGCGTCACCTGCAGGTTGTAAACCGCCTCGAACGCGAACCCGTCGCGGGGCTGCGCGGGCCCGTTGCGCCCCCCTCGGATGAAGAGCCGCTGCCGGCGCGTCTCGTTGTCCGCCTCGGCCTGGCTCAGGCGTGACCAGCGGGCCTGCAGCCCGAGCGCATCGAGGGGCCGGCCGGGGATGAAGCCGGTGAAGTTGACGCCGGTCAGGAGATCGAAGTCGAAGGGCTGCGGCTTGTCCACCGCTGCGTTGAGCGCGCCGTAAACGGCGATGTTGGCCGGCGGCCCCACGTCGTTCTGGGCGCCCCGCCAGAGCACCTTCAGGCCTTGGGTATAGATGACGGCGCCCCCTGGGTAGTTGCGCGCCACCAGCGCCGGGCTCGCGGGCGCGCCGGTGCCCTTGAGGTTGGTGCGCCCGAACCGGGTGTTGTACTCCGCCCCAAGCTCGAAGTTGGACGGGTAGGCGGCGTTGCTGAACTCGCTCCGCTGGCCCACCTCGGCCAGCAATTGCGCGCCGTTGGACTGGCTGGTGCCGAACCGGTTGCCGTTGGTGGCCGCCACCTTGTAGTTGTCCTCGAACGCGCCGCCCTGGACGTACCAGGTCGGCGTCACCTTGTACGTGGCGCGGCCGCCCCAGAGGGGGTACGGCGGGGACGGAAGATCGGCCGTGGTCTGGAACGTCGGCGAGAACTGGGTGAACGGGTCCAGCCCGTTCGGCAACTGGAAATAGTTGTAAACATTCGTGCGCCCGGCCTCGATGGACAGCCGGTCGCCCAGCAGCCTCTGCTCGTAGGTGAGCAACGACAGGATGTTCGTCTGCACGGCCGGCGTGGTTTGGAACCCGGTCTGGAACCCGCCGACCTGGCCGAGGATCTGCGGAAGATCGTCTCGCAGGCCAAAGAAGGTCATGGAGGCGTGGATGTTGCCGCCAGGGATACCGACCAGTTTCTGCAGGTCGAAGTCCGCCGCCGGGCGGAACGCGCCCAAATTGGATATCTGCCCGGTCACGATGCCGGCGCTCGGATTGGCCAGGAAGTGGTCGAAGGCGATGCCGTGAAAATCGATGCCATGGTCAAGCAGGGTTTTGCCGAGTTGCGGGAACAAGCCGACGCGCGGCGGTGGCGAGGTTGGGGCCGGCGTTTCCTCCAGCGTCTGGTCGCCGGAGGTGTTGTTTCCGGGGTTTGGCGATAAGCCTTCGGGGCTGGAGCGGATGGAGTTGGATTGTGGCGTGCGGGGCCGGGCGTTGCCGGGCGGCTCGCTGGAAGACTGGATGGGGCCGCCCGGGGCGGTCGAGGCCGGAGCGCTTCGGGTTGACAGTTGGGTGACCGTGACCGCTGGTTCGTCGGCGTGGGCGCTGATCGGCGCCACCGTGGCAAGCAGCAGTGCCATGGCCGAGATGGCACGGGTCGTCAAATCCATTCCTGCTTCCTCCTGAGCGCACCTTGTTTTGGCGGCGTCTTTAGTGTTGCTTGTTTTAGGGATAACCGGGTCACATTGTCGAGTTTACCTCGTTCAACCCGCGACTAGTTGTCAGATTTTCGAATCCGCACTCTTCTGCTCTGCCCGTAGGCTAACATGCGAATGCACGTTTGTGTCAATGAATTGACGATGCCGGGCGCGTGGGCAGAAACAAAGATGCCATTGAAGCGTGTCTGATAGCGTCAACGCATCACCCGGCCAGGTAGTGTCTCAGTTTGAAATCGGCCGTCCGTAGCCGCCCTTCTCGCACCCGGTCTGCCTCTCCTATATGCTTAGCGGAAAGCATGGAGGGGTTATGGGCAGCAAATCGGTCAAGCTGGAAATCCAAACGTGGTACGATGAGAGATCGGGCCACATCAAGCTAGCGGGAAAAGGGCTGACTGCCTCGACCATGAGCAATGATCCAAAAAGCAAACGCTACCACCCGAACTTGTATCGCAAGCTGACCAAGCTTCCTCGCGATGCTGGCGCTCCTGCTCCGGTCATGGAGGAAGCCGATGCCCAAAGGACCTAAAGGCGAACACCGCCCCGCCGACGTGATCGGCGCGGCGGTGAAGGTGATGCGGATTGCCACCGGCGAGGAAGAGGATGCGCCGCCGTCGGACAGCGGTAAGGACCCGGCGGCTGTCAGCATGGGCAAGCGAGGAGGAGCGGCCCGGGCTGCCGCTATGACGCCGGAGCGGCGGGCGGAGATTGCGCGGAAGGCGGCGGCGAGGCGATGGGATCGGAAGGCATGACCAGACTGAGCTCCCTCTGGTCGCCAAAGCGAGCTTTGATTTTGTGCTCGTATTCTCCGCTTGAGTCTGACGACTCCGCCATTTCAAGAACACGACCAAGATGCATTCGAAGGGCGCGTGCGCCAACTTCATTGAGGAACTGAAAAAGCTTCTTCTGCCTTACGCCCTCTTTCTCCTTCAAAGCGCGTAACAGCTTGAGCAGCTTCCCGCTACTCTGTGCTAGAGGATGATAGATATGCCCGACCGTCAGATGTTTGAAGTGCCAAGGCTTTCCTCGCACAGGCACTGGAATTGCGTAGAGCCTATGCCATTGCACATATAGCTCGTTCGGGAATTCAGGCTCATATTTCTTT
Source organism: uncultured Acetobacteraceae bacterium (assembly GCA_964247405.1). Lineage (GTDB taxonomy): Bacteria > Pseudomonadota > Alphaproteobacteria > Acetobacterales > Acetobacteraceae > CAHJXG01. The sequence continues at coordinate 542 of CAXTUQ010000083.1, read as the reverse complement.
GCCTCCTCCTGTACGTATAGCTTGAAAGCAGTAATGACTTCTTCGATTGAGGGGCTATAGCCGGCCACAGCATAAACCAAGTCTCGGATGCCGTTCTTGGCTGATGCCCCCAGAATAATCTGCGCTTGACGTACAAGCGCACGATAGCGTGGCTCCGTCAGCTTGCCTGCCCCTGCCGCCGCCCCGATTGCCTGACAGATATCGATCAACAAACCAGCATCAGAGCCGAATACGGTCACGGGCGGCGTTCCGGCGCCGACCGTGGACCATTGAAACTTGTAAGGATTTTCCAGTTTTTGCTTTAGCTCGGCGCCGCCATAATCGGCCATCACAATCGTGCCTAGGAATCGGGGCAGCGCGTTACCGCGAGGCGATAACCCCAAGGCACGTGCCATACCCGTCTGGCTGATCATCGGGGTCTTTTGCGCGTCGCCCAACACGTAGCAATCAACGTCGAGACCCAACTCGTCCTTGAAATTACCCACATGCGCAACTTTGTTGCACGGACCTGTCCGATGGCTTCTGGAGCTGAGCTGACGTAG
>CAXTUQ010000082.1:0-14406 GCA_964247405.1 uncultured Acetobacteraceae bacterium | reverse complement strand
CACCCTGACCAGCTGTCCCTGGATCATCCACGTCAGCAATCAAGTCAGCAAATAAGGCAATTGGTATGAGGCCGCCGGAGGATCGCTCGACATGATCTCAGCCCGCAGCTTGTTCATCATGTCGGTGGTGAAGCCCGGCACCGGGTTGTGCTGCCATTGGCCGCCGTTCTGCTCGAACAGCTTGCCGAACGCCGTGATCGCCGCCCCATCGCTGCCGGCCGACCATTGCGAGATCACGGTCACGCGCGGCTTCACGTCGGCCAATGCCGATGGCGCAAGTCCGGCACTTCCAATTCCAGCCATCGCAAGCAGGCCGCGGCGTGACAGCAAAGCCATTCCACCCTCCTGATTTGGGCGCTTCTCGGATGCCTCTGAAAGCAACATAAAGAAGTTTCACAGGTTGTGAAAACCGTGTTTCGCAGGACGCGGCAGCGCCGGGACCGGCTGCCCCGGGCGCCTAGCCAAATATCTCGGCTTCCTCCTCCACTTTTGTCATGTCCAGGTCCATTCCCAATCCAGGCACGTCCGGCGCGTGGATTTGCCCGCGTACCGGCGTCACGGGGTTGGCCAGGAAGTGCTGGTGGATCGCGTTCCACTTGACCAGGTATTCCTGGTATGGCGTGTGGATCGGCGACTGCGTGACCGAGAAATGGATGCCGGCCGGCGTCGAATGTCCGTGCGGGATCGTGAGGAGGTCGTGCACGGTAGCATAGGCGGCGATCTTCAGCGTCTCGGACAGCCCGCCAACCCAGTAGATGTCGGGCTGCAAGATATCGAGCGCCCGTGCGTCGATGAACCGCTTCATGCCCCAGCGCGTGTATTCGTGCTCGGCGCCCGACAGCGGGATGCTGATCTTGTCCTTGATGGCACGATAGCTGCCGATGCGGTCGGGCATGCAGCATTCTTCCAGCCAGCGGGGCCGGTACTCGGCGATGCGCGCGGCCAGGTCGATCACGTAGGTCGGCTCCATCGACTGCCAGCAATCCAGCATGATGTCGTCGTCCTCGCCGAGCGTCTCGCGCAGCGTGCGCACCAACTCGACGTTCTTGCGCATCCCCTCGGCGCCGCTTGCCGGGCCGTGGCGGAAGAACCACTTCTGCGCCGTGTAGCCCATCGCCTGGTACTCGGCGGCCCGCTCCCGCACCCGGCCGGGGTCGAGCACGTTGAAGCCGAGCATGCTGGCGTAGGCGGGAACCGAGGGCCGGGTCGGACCGCCGAGCAGGCGATACACGGGCTGGTTCAGCCAGCGGCCCTTCAGGTCCCACAGTGCGCAGTCGATCGCGCTGATGGCGAGCATGGCGTCGCCCTGGCGGCCGTGCACCATGATGCGGTGCATCTGGTCCCACAACATCTCGTGCGCGATCGGGTCGCGGCCCAGCAGGATCGGGCGCAGGCGGCAGCCGATGAAATAGGCCACCGACTCCGGCATCGGCCCGGCGATGCCCGTCACGCCGTCATCGGTCTCGATCTGCACGAACGTCGCCTCGATCGGCATTGCGTCCGGCGCCGTTTGCGGCAGGCCCTCAAAGTCGTCTCGTGCCCGGTATTCCGGATAAACGTCGATCGGCCGGACCAGCCGCTCCTCCCAGAACCTGCCTTCCGTCGGCATCGTCCCGCGCAGCCGGCGCAGGCGGACGGCGGTGATCTTCATATGGAACACTCCATGGTTGCGGCGACGTCATGCCGGGCTCGGCCGGGCCATGCACGAGGCCGATGCGGCACAGCCTTGGCTCAGCTGTTCGGTCCGCGCTCCATCGAGTAGGGCTGCCACCGCCGCAGCGCCGAGCCCGGCAGGACCGTCGGGTTCACGCAGCTCATCGGCCAGCGCCCGGACAGGAGCAGCGACAGCTCCTGCCCGACACGCCGCTTGCGCGCGAGATCGAAACGCGCCGACGCGGAAGCGTTGTGCGGGCTGAGCACCACGTTCGTCATCTGCAGCAGCGGGTTGTCCTGGCGCGGAGGCTCCTGCTCCAGCACATCGAGCGAGGCGCCGGCGATCCATCCCTCCTCAAGCGCACGGATCAGCGCCGCCTCATCGACTGTCGGGCCGCGGCCGGTGTTGATGAACCAGGCGGTCGGCTTCATCATCCGGAAGTGCTTCTCCTTGAGCAGGCGCTGTGCCTGCGGCGTCGCCGGCGCGTGCATGGAAACGAAGTCGGAGGTTTGCAGCACCTCCTCCAGCGTGCCGGGCCGGACGCCGTGCTCGTGGATGGTCAGCTCCTCGATGAACGGGTCGTAGGCCACCAGGTTGAGGCCGAACGCCTGCGCGCGCCGGGCGGTGAGGCGCGCCACGCGCCCGAACGCGATGAAGCCCAGGGTCGCGCCCATCAGCCGCGGCACCTGCATGAGCTGCGGCCGCCCCTCGCGCCAGCGGCCCTCCCGCACCATGCGATCCTGCTCGATGATGCGGCGGTGGCCGGCCAGCAGCAGCGCCATCGCGTGGTCGGCCACCTCGTCGATGAAGGTGTCCGGGCAGTTCGTCACCGGCAGCCCGCGCGCGGTCGCCGCGGCCACGTCCACGTAATCGACGCCGACGGTGCCCAGCACGATGCCCTTGCACTGGCCGGGCAGCGCCTCGATCATCCGCCGCGAGAAGGTGGCGCCCTTGGCATAGAGCGCGTCGCAGTTGGCAACGCCCGCGATGAACCCGTCCTCGTCGGCCGGCACCTCGACGATCTCGGCGTCCATCCCCTCCAGCGCCTCCATCTCCAGCTCGTAGCCGCCGCCGGCCGTGGTGAAGCTCGCGCCAGCCGGCGTCGCGATCCGGTATCTCGCCATGCGTCTCCGTCCCTATCCCTTTGGAGGCCGTGCCCGCACGGCCTTCTCGTTGATGTCCATTCCCCAGCCCGGCGCCTCCGGCAAGACAAGCTCGCCGTCCTCGATCACCGGCATAGAGGTCACGAACTCGTCGCGCCAGGGCGCGCTGTCGATGTCGATCTCCATGATCCGCAGGTTCGGGACGCTGGCGCAGAAATGCGCGCTGTGCATGGAGCAGAGGTGGCCGTAGAAGTTGTGCGGCGCCACGTTCATCTCGTAGGCGTCCGCCATCGCCGCGATCTTCACCGACTCCGCGAGCCCGTTCCACGGCACGTCGATGATCGGCACGTCCATCGCGTACTGCTCGAAGAACGGCTTGAAGTCGCGCCGCCCGCACAGCGTCTCGCAGGAGGCGACGGGGCATGGCGCCCGGGCACGCAGCAGGGCGAGCGAGCGGGCGTCGTGCGTATCGATCTCAAGCCACGACAACCGGAACGGCGCGACCGTGTCGGCCACGCGCGCGAAGCCCTCCGTCTTGAAGTGGAAGTTCACGTCCAGCATCAGGCCGATGTCATGCCCGGCGCCCTCGCGTATCGCGCCGAGCGTGCGCTCGATGGCCGTCATGGTCTCGGCCGTCCAATTCAGCTCCGGCCAGCCCGGCGTGCGGCCGAAGCCCGGGCTGAACGGCACCAGGGCGCCGTCCCGCATCGCCAGCGTGTTCGTCTTCATCGCCTTGAACCCGCGCGCGCGGATCTCCGCCGCGTGGCGCGACACGTCTTCGTAGCTGCGCAGCGGGGCCACGCCCAGCATGTCGGCGTTGCGCACCCGGTAGGTGCCCATGTGCGACCAATAGACCGGGATGCGGTCGCGCACCGGGCCGCCGAACAGCGCCGCCACGGGCACGCCGAGATCCTTGGCCCGGATATCCAAGAGCGCGTTCTCGACGGCTGCGATCGCCTGCGCGATCAGGCCGCCCTGCGACTGCCTTGTGTTGACGTGGAGCATGGCGGTGACGCGCTCGCTGCGCCGCGGGTCCTGCCCGATCAGCAGCGGGGCCAGCGTCTCGATGACGCCGGACAGCCCGGGGCTGCCGAAGCTTTCGTTGTACTCGGACCAGCCGACGATCCCGCTGCCGGTCATGACCTTGAGGAAGGAGAACATCCGCCAGCCCGCATCGGCCCGCAGGGTCTCGATCGCCGTGATCCTCATGGCGTCAATCCTTGTAGTAACGCTTGGCCCGGCGCTCGGCGTCCGCCGCTGCGGCCTCGGGCGTCGACTCGCCCGAGGCGACGGCGGCGAACATCTGCACGACGACGTAGTCCGCCGTGACCGCTCCGGACGCCGGGCTGATCGGACCCTTGAAGCCGTTCCAGCACGGGTGGCCGCAGGTGTCGCGGTAGGCGGCGAGCTTGGGGTCGCCCTTCCAGACGTCGCTCTCGGCATAGGCTTTCAACGGCTGCGCCCAGTAGCCGGCGGTGCCGGCCAGCCACTTCTCGTATTGCGGCTGCTCCATCATGAAGCGCAGGAGTTCCTTTGCCGCATTGGGATACCGGGTGTGCTTCAACACCATCGCGTTCAGGATCAGCGCCGCCTCAGGGGCTTTGCCGAACGCCCCCGTGGGCAGCGGCTCGTGGTTGGTGTCGGCCGCGACCTCCGCCTTTCGCGGGTCGTTCTTCAACGAGTAATAGATCGACACCCCATTCGCGGTCAGGCCGATGTCACCGTTGATATAAGCCTTGTTGTTGTTGGAATCCTGCCAGGAGATCGTGCCCTCGATCATCGTCGGATACATTTCCCTGGCATACCGCAACGCTTCCAGCGTCTCGCGGCTGTTGATGGCAACCTTGCCGTCCTCGTCCACCAGGTAGCCGTTGCAGCCCCAAAGCATCCAACTGCAATAGCCGTTGGCGTCGCCGACCGAGTTGCCAAGGGCAAAGCCCACGGGATGGCCGTTTTTCTTCAGGTTCTTGCAGAGCGTCAAGAATTGCGCGAAATCCGTCGGGATGCGATCGAACCCGGCCTCCTTCACCCAGGACTGGCGGTAGACGACGGGAGCGCCCGAGCCGCCCATCGGGATGGAGAGCCAGTTGTTGGTGCCCCATTTCTTGCCGTACCTCTCCGCCAGGTAGTACCAGCCGCCGTACTTTTGTCCGAGATACTCGGCGACCTCGCTCACCTCGACCAGCTTGCCGGCGTAGATATGCGGATCGTCCGGCCACCCGACGATGATATCTGGCCCGGCCCCCGTGTTCGCCGCCACCGCGGTCTGCGGGCGTAGATCCTCCCACCCCGCGAAGTCGACGCGCACCGGAACCTTCATCGCCTCGCTGAACCGCTTGACGTTCTCGCGGAAGATCGTCTCGTCGTTGTCCACGAACTTGGTCGGCCGCAGCACGCGCAGGCTGGCACCGTTCTCCAGCGGCAGCTTCGGCGCCGCCACACCCTCGGCGACCGGGATTGCCGATGCGTTGAAGCCGGCCAAGCCGGCTCCCGCCAAGGCCGCGCCTGCCGCGATCGCACGGCGGCGGGTGATGATATGGACCATGTACGCCCCCAACTCGCGGCTGTGCTCGCCGCGTTGACGGTCACGCTAGGCTGCACACCACCATGTTGGCAACATCTCGGGCCGGTTGTGGCTGTTCTGTCCGCTGGACTCCTCTGCCATGAGGCGCTGGCACATGGACCCGAGCACAGGCAGCAGGGAGAGGTGGCCGGGGAAATTCAGACAGGTCGTTAATCTTACCATGTCAGATCATCATTCCCATGCATGAGAAATGGCGAGAGAGGACGCAAAACAACTGCGAACGGGCGAGGCCCGGTTTGCGGCGTATCTGGATGGGATCACGGCGGCGCTGGGCCATGCCAGCCGAGTTGCTCCGGCGCGGGCCTACTGCACGGGGCTGCTGCTGCCGGGCGAGCGCAAGAGCGTGGAGCCGATGGCGGCGCGGATCGAGCCGGAGCGGGTGCAGGCGGCGCACCAGTCGATGCACCATATCGTGGCAAAAGCAGAGTGGGACGACACGGCGGTGCTCGGGGCGGCGCGCAGGCAGGTGCTGCCTGTTCTGGAGCGGCACGGCCCGATCGCCTGCTGGACCGTGGACGACACGGGCTTTCCCAAGCAGGGCAAGCACTCGGCAGGCGTGGCCTGGCAGTGTTTGCGGCCAGTTGGGCAAGCAGGACAGCCGCCAGGTGGCGGTGAGCCTGTCGGCGGCCAACGATCATGCCAGCCTGCCGGCCGCTTATCGCCTCTACTTGCCAGAGGCCTGGGCGGAGGATATGGCGCGACACGCGAAGGCGGGGTGCCGGCGGCAGGCGGGACCGTTCCGAGCCGCGCTGCGGCGATGGCGGCCGCCACGGCGGCGGTGAGGGGTCGCCGGCAATGCTCCGGCTTCTCGGCCATTTGCCTCTCCTCGGATTCCGGCAATCCGTCCCTCCGGACGGCATCGACGCAGGCCACGCCGCCGAGGCGGTCGCCCATCAGGAGGCATCCCTGACGTTTCCGGTCGCCTCGCGCGCGATGGCGGCGAGGGCCTCTCCCATGGCGTGGAGCACGGATGCGCGGCCGCCCGCCACGTCGTGCCGGCCCGCAAGCCAACGTGGATCGTTGTAGCCAAGCCACGTCGTTCCGCTTGCGTCCTGCCAGACCAGTGCCTTGAGCGGCAGGTCTATGCCGACAGTTTGGGCGGCCTGCATCAGCGGCGTTCCGGCCCGGGCACTTCCAAAGATCAGCAGTTCGGTAGGACGAAGCGGCAGGCCCGCTTCGTCGGCGCCCGCGCCGTGGTCGATGCGGGCGAAGACGGCCATGCCTCGTGCCGCAACCGTGCCCACAAGCCGATCCATGGTTTCCCGCGGCCCGTGGAGGCTCCGCAGCGTCGGCATCCCGACCGGTGCTTTCATGATCCGCCCTCCACGGCAAGCCCTCGCCCCGTCATTGCGCAGCCGCCCGCGACAGGATTTCCCAGGCGCGTTGTGCGGGCGCCGTCATGCCCGCGGCCATAGGGCTGCGGCGTCCCCTTGCTGCGGTTCCGCTTGCCACCGTCCCTCGATCTCCTGCATCTTCCGGGCAAGGTCCGTCGGCGTCAGCACGCCCTTCTGAAACAGGATCACGGCGAAGGTCGTGAGCCAGCGTTCGTAGTAGCCGAGCCTGCCGATCATCTCCGCGCCGAGCGCCTCGACACCGCGCCGCTTTTCCTCGGTGTTGATGATGTTGTGGAAGTCGAGAACGTCGGCCAGCGCGTGGCAGCGCTTTTCCCAAGGCTTCAGCTCGTGCTCGACACGCTCGAAGGACGCGGAAGGCAGTCCGCCCACGTCGTTCGGCAGACGGTGCATGAAATCCTCGATGGTGCTCATGGGGTGCTTCCCCTTTCATCAAGGCTTGCCGGCACGACCCCGATCATCGCGTCGCGCGTCACCAATGCAGCCAGCTGTTCCTCGGTGTAGTCGTCGGTCCCCTCCGGACGGAGCGGCAGCACCAGGAACCGAAGCGCCGACGTCGAGTCTGTGACGCGTATCTCCACATCGTCCGGGATGATCGTGCCGAACTCGGCCAGCAGCGCGCGCGGTTCCACGACGGCCCGCGCCCGGTAAGGCTTCAGCTTGTACCAGTCCGGAGGCAAGCCAAGCACCGGGCGCGGGTAGCAGGAGCACAGCGTGCAGACCACCAGGTTGTGGACCGTTTCCGTGTTCTCCAGGACGACCAGGCCGGTGTCGTCGTAGAAGGTGATACCGAACTCCTCGCACGCGCCACGGCCATCGGCGAGCAAGCGCGCCCGGAACGCCGGGTCCGTCCACGCGCGGGCGACGACCTTGGCGCCGAGGGCGGGTGTCCGCGAGTCCAGCACGTCGATCTGGCGCCTGATCTCGCCAGGCGCGATGAGCCGCCGTTCGATCAGCAATTCCTCCAACGCGGTTTCCAGCGTGTCGAAGTAGCCGGGCCGCCCGGTTTCGCTGATCTCAGCATGAGGGTGGTTGTGGTCATGCATGGCCGACGGCCTCCAGCCAGGTCTCGAACACCTCGATGTACAGGTGGTCGTGCCGGGCGCCGGCATAGTCGTGCCAGATCTCGGCCATCGGAACGGCGATCCGGTAGTAGTGCCGCCTCATGCCGGCGTTCCGGCCGAAGCCTTCCTCCTCGTTGTCGATCGCCGGTTGGACGAGCCTTTCGACGACGCCGGTCTTGCCGCGAAGATACAAAGGCACCCGGTAGTGGCCGAGCGGGAAGCGCTCGGCAACCCTGACCCGCTCGCCTGGCCGAAAGATTGGCGCCTCCCCAAGCGCGGGTATCGCGCCGGCCAGTCGCGAGGCATCGGCCGGCAGATGTTCTTCCATCATACTCTTCCCTTTCCTGGTGCTGGCACGTGCTGCACGTCGGGCGCCTCGCTCGGGGCCAAAGACCCGGTCCCGGACGCCCGTGGCCATCGCGGCAGCTCCGGACAGCGCACGCCTGTCATGGCGCAAACCGCGTGAAGACATAGTCGTGGTTCTTCACATTGGCCTGGTGGCAGCCAAAGCACGTCTCGTGCTGCGCGCGGTCAACTGCCATGCCGTCGATGAAGCGGCCGAAGCCCCAGCCGCCGGTCAACTTATACTTCTTCGAGTCCTTGACCATGATCTGAACCGTCGTGGCACGGCCGGGCACGAAGGCGCCCTCGAATTCGGGCGACGGCTCTCGCTTCCACGCCAGTTTGACGAGGATCGCACCGTCCGGGAACGGCAGCGTACCTTCCTGGCAGGCCTTCATCGCGACGGAATTGCCGAGAATCCCACGGAGCTCATTGAAGCTGACGGTTTCGTGGGACGGTGCAATCAACTCCCAGTGCCGGTATCCGGCGGGAATCCTGACGCCGAAGATTGGAGAACCGTCGTCGTCAGCTGCGCCGAGCGTGAGCGGCATCAGCGCAACGGCGCAAGCTGCCGCGATACGCAGCATGGGAAAGTGCCTCATCCGGGGACGTGGCAAACGAGACCTCCAGCAGCTCCGGCAACCCCCATGTCCGTTGAACGAACAGCCTTCACGTCATCCTCCGATTTCGAAATGATTGAGGCGCCTGCATGGCGTACCTGCTCAGACGCCCTCGTAGACCAATCTCGTGAAGAAGCCGGGGTCGATCACGAAACTGCCGAACCTGCCATCGAAGGCGGCCGTCGGTTTGGCCGCGACAGTCTCGTCGCGCGAACGTCCCTGCTTTTTGAGTGCGGCGACCTTCTCGCGGACGGCAACAGGCATGTCGCGGAATTCCTTGAGCTCGGCCTTGGTGCCGACGGCTTTGCCGTGGCCGGCGACAACGATGGTGTCGTCGGTCGTCGCGGCAAGGTTGGCGTCGGACGCCGCGATCATCCCGTCGATGCTGCCGCCGGTCGAGTAGTCGATGAACGGATAAACGCCATTCCAGAACGTGTCGGCCACATGAACAACGTTTGCTTCTGCGAACGTCACGGAGATGTCGCTGTCGGTGTGCGCCGGGGCGTAATGCTTGAGCGCAATCGCCGATCCGTTGAGCCTGAGGCTGCGCTCCTGGGCAAACACCTCGCTGGGGATTCCGCCTGCCGGCGGCGGGAGGAAGTTGTAGTCCCAATCCTCCACGCGCTGGACTTGGGAGAGATGCTCGCGTGTGTTCTCCTGCGCGATGATCTTGGCACCGTCCGCGTTGAGCCAAGCGTTGCCGTAGCCGCGCCGAGACGGAAACCCTCCCCTTGGAACGTCCATGGCACCGTCGCTCCCGTCCCGCATCGCTCGATCCTTCAGCTCTCGATGAAAGCCAGAAGGTCGGCGTTGATGGTTTCGGCCTGGGTAGTCGGCATGCCGTGCGGAAAGCCCTTGTAGGTCTTCAACGTGCTGTTCTTCAGCAGCTTGGCGGACAGTGGTCCGGCGTCGGGGTAGGGAACGATCTGGTCGTCCTCGCTGTGCATCACCAGCACCGGCACGCCGATCTTCTGTAGGTCGGCGGTGAAGTCGGTTTGCGAGAAAGCGACGATGCCGTCGTAATGCGCCTTGGCGCCGCCCATCATGCCCTGGCGCCACCAGTTCTGGATGATGGGCTCCGAGGGGTTTGCGCCTGGCCGGTCGTAGTTGTAGAACGGACCGGCGGCGATGGCGCGGTAGAACTCCGAGCGGTTGGCGGCAAGCTGCGCCTGAAAGCCGTCGAAGACGTCCTTGGGCAGTCCCCCCGGATTGGCCGCGGTCTTCACCATCAACGGCGGCACCGCGCTGATGATGGCGGCCTTCGCGACGCGGCTCTCGCCATGCCGTGCGAGGTAGCGCACCACTTCGCCGCCCCCGGTCGAATGGCCGACATGGATCGCGTTCTTGAGATCAAGATGCGCTGTCACGGCGGCAAGGTCGTCAGCATAGTGGTCCATGTCGTGACCGTCGCCGACCTGCGTCGAGCGGCCATGCCCGCGCCGGTCATGGGCGATGGCGCGATAGCCCTTGCCAAGAAAGAACAGCATCTGCGCATCCCAGTCATCGGCCGATAATGGCCATCCATGGCTGAAGACGATGGGCTGGCCCTTGCCCCAGTCCTTGTAGTAGATCTCGGTGCCGTCTTTCGTCGTGATGAAGCTCGGCCTCTGAACTCCCGTGCCTGGCCGGCCGGCCGGCCGGCTCGCGTCTTGTGCGTGCGCTGCGATCGTGGTGTTTGGGAATGGCGCCGATGTCGAGGCCGCGCCAAGGCCGCCGAACAGGATGTTGCGGCGGGATGCGGCGTCATCGCTGGGCCGGCGGTGATCCAAGCTTGTCATGCAGTGCCTCCAATCAGAGCCGGCGGCGCGGCGGTCACTCAGTCCGAAGCGATCGAGCGGTCGAGGAAGTCTCGGATCATCGGCGCCATGACGTCGAGCTTGTCTTCAAGTGCGAAGTGCCCGGTGTCCAGCAGGTGCAGCTCGGCCTTGGGCAGGTCGCGCAGGTAGGGGCCAGCCCCGGCGGCCGGGAAGATCTTGTCGTTCTTGCCCCACACGATCAGCGTCGGCGGCTGGTGCTTGCGGAAGAACGCCTGGAATTCCGGATAAAGCGGCACGTTGGTGCCGTAGTCTTGGAACAGGTCGAGCTGGATGTCCCGGTTGCCGGGCCGGTCCAGCAGAGCCTGGTCGTGCACCCAGTTGTCAGGGCTGATGCGCGACACGTCGCTCACGCCGTCGGTGTACTGGAATCTCGTGGTCTCCGGGGCCACGAGGAAGTCGAGCGCCCGCCGATGCGCCTCCGAACCGTCCGCCCAATAGGCTTTGATAGGGGCCCAGAACGCCTCGAGGCCTTCGGCATAGGCGTTGCCGTTCTGCACGACCAGCCCGGTGACACGGTCGGGGTGCAGCAGTGCCAGGCGGTAGCCGACGGGCGCGCCGTAGTCCATGACGTACATGACGTAGCGCTTGGCCCCGAGCTGCTGCAGCAGCGCGTCCACGAGGCTCGCGTAATGCGCAAAGGTGTAGGCGAATTGCGTGTGGTCAGGTGCGGCGCTCTGGCCGAAGCCCGGGTAGTCCGGCGCGATCACGCGATAGCGGTCCGCCAGCACCGGGATCAGGTTGCGGAACATGTGTGAGGACGTCGGGAAGCCGTGCAGCAGCAGCACGACCGGGCCGTCGGGCGGGCCGGCCTCCCGGTAGAACAGGCTCACGCCGTCGATGTCCGCGGTCTTGTAATGCGTCACGTTCCCTGTCGCCTGCATGGCGGCCTCCGCACGCGCGGTTGCAAATCCCGCCTCCGCGACGCAGGTGAGGAGGGTGATGGCGGCCGCGACGGCAAGCCGTTTGCGGGCCATCTCCGGGTCCTCGCCTTGCAGCGTAGGCGGCGAGCCAAACGGAGCTTGCGATCCGTTCAGAACTGATGTGCCGTGGTCTCCATCCCGGCCGAGGCCTGGGTCGAGTTCCCGGTGCGGATCGAACATGCCCGAGATCGCGGCATGGTGGGTGTTAGGTGTTGCTAAAAGCTGCTCAGCAACGCTCGGCGCCGTTCCTTCGGCGTGGAAGCCGCGCTTGGCCCCGAACGGACCGGCCACTGCACCGCCGGGCACAGGTCCGGCATGCTCCGAGCCAACAGCCGGCATAGCGGGAGCTCTGTCGAGACCCGGCGGGATGGGGTGGGTTCTCCCCGCGACAAACCGGGTCTCCGGGAAGGCGCCTGCGGCGGCAACGGGAGCAACGAAGCAGTAGCCCCGGCCCGGGACGTTGGCGACGTATCGGATGCCGTCCGGCCGGCATCCCAGCACTTTCCGCAGGGCCGTCAGGTGCACGCGCGGCGTGCCAGGGCTTACCCTGACGCCGGCCCACACGTTGTCGATGAGCTCGTCGTGCCGCACGACCTGCCCTGCGCGCTGCACGAGCAGGGCCAGGATGTCGAAGGCCCGGCCGCCAAGCGGAACCGGACGGCCATCCCGTTGCAGCAATCGCTCGGTCAAGTGGAGCTGGAAGGGGCCGAAGGCGAAAGCCAGAACGCCCGCCCGGTCGGGCAAGGCAGCGTCGAGCCGGCGGCTGGTCTGCTCCATGGTCCACCTCCGATGCGGATAGCCGCACGGCTGGAAAGCTGTTCGAAGCCCTGCGGTGAATGCAGTCACCGTCTGACGAGAAGTCCGGTCAGTCAAGTGAATAGTTGAGCTGCCTTGCGGCACATCCGGCAGCTGCCGCAACCCGGTTCCCCCAAGCAGCCTGCCTGATCGGGGAACGACCGTGCAGCCCGCCCCTGCGGTCAGCCCAGTTGGCGGCAAGCGGACAGTTACGCTCGAAGACGCGCTCAACTGCCGGTGTATGCAACCTTTGCCGGCGCCATACCGGCGTGCTATCGATGGCCGTGCGTGCAATCATTGCAGGGATTGCCCGCTGCCAGCGATGGGAAACGGTTATGAGTGACTGGGTGCCAAGATTGGGTGACGGTTCGAAGCCCCGCTACATCGCCATTGCCGAGGCGATCCAGAGTGACCTATCTGAAGGCCGGCTGCTTCCTGCCCAGCGATTGCCCGCACAGCGGCAACTGGCCCGACTGCTCGGCCTGGATTTCACGACGGTGGCGCGGGGCTATGCGGAGGCACAGCGGCGCGGCCTGATCGAGTCCCGCGTCGGGGAAGGCACGTTCGTTGCCGGCGCGCTGTCATCCAGCAATGGGCCTGGCGTACGCGCCGAGGCCAGCGACTTCTCGATGAACATGCCTCCCGAGCCCGACGACGGGGCGCTCTGGACCAGGCTCGGTTCCGGCTTGGAGCCGATGGCCCGCGACCTCGCGCGCGTGCTCCGCTACCAGCGCTTCGGCGGGACAGACGCCGACAAGCATGCTGCCGTGGACTGGCTGGGCCGTCGCGGCCTCGTGGCGGGGCTGGACCGGGTCTTCGTTGTCCCCGGCGCTCATGCGGCATTGCTGGCGGCGACGATGGTCCTGGCGGGCAAGGAGCGCGGGGTCGTTCTGGCGGAGGCGCTCACCTACCCAGGCATGAAGGCGATTGCGGAGCAGCTTGGCCTCGAGCTGGTTGGGCTCCCGACCGATCAGCATGGGCTGTTGCCTGACGCCTTTGACCAGGCATGCCGCCGCCTCAAACCCCGGGCGCTCTATCTCAACCCAACGCTCTCCAACCCCACCACCCGGACAATCCCGATCGGGCGCCGACAGGACATCGCTGCGGTCGCGCGCAGCCACGGGGTTCCGATTCTCGAGGATGACCCGTACGGCATGCTCCCCGTCGAAACACCGGCGGCCTTTGCGTCGGTGGCGCCCGACCTGACCTGGCATGTCGCGACGCTATCCAAATGCCTTGGGGCCGGACTTCGCGTCGCCTATGTCGTCGTGCCCGACGCGCGTTCCGGCTGGAACTTCGCAGCCGCCGTCCGGACGGCGAACGTCATGGTCTCGCCAATCACGGCGGCGCTGGCGACGCGGTGGATCAAGGACGGAACCGCGGACGCGCTTCTGGCCGCCGTCCGGGCAGAATCGCGCGAGCGCCAGGCCTTGGCTGCAACCATCTTGCCGAGCGAGCTCGTCACGACCGACCCGGCCGCGTTCCATTTCTGGCTGACCCTGCCGTCCCGGTGGAGCCGGTCCGCGTTCGTGGGGCACATGGCGTCGTGCGGCCTGGGCGTCGTCGCGAGCGACGTGTTCGGCACGGCGGCCCCTGTTCCGGAAGCCGTCCGCATCTGCCTCGGCGGACCAGCCCCGCGTCCTGTCGTCCGGACCGCACTGGAGTTTGCCGCGCATGCTTTGTCCGAATCCCCTGCCCGCGCCTCGGGGTTCCTTTAGCGCCTTCCGGAAGCTGGATGGGGTGGACAGGCTTCCTGCCCGTCCAGACTGGGGGCGTTGGCCCAAGACGAGCGTCGCGCCATCCTTGAGGAGCAATCACACCACATCGCGATCGGACTTCGCTACCTTCCGGCCGTCACACGACGCTTGCTCCATTGCAGGGATCTCAGCACGGACGAGCCGTTCGATTTTCTGGGACTTCTGGACTATGCACCTGCCGACGCTGCGGCCTTCGACGACATGCTCGGAGAACTGCGTTCAACGAAAGAGTGGACCTTCATGGACCGCGAGATCGATACATGAATGGTCAAGGCCAGCAAGTGAGGACCAGCCACTGCGAGAAGCGGAAGGTCCCGAGCGTTGCCGACCTCTACGCCGCGCTGATCGGCCACGACCGGGTCGCGCGTGCATGTCCCGGGCCTGCACGCACACCACGG